>NZ_JAMYUT010000011.1:0-183569 GCF_040323235.1 Mesorhizobium sp. M0051 | reverse complement strand
CCAAAACATCTTGCAAGCCCATCCTCTCGACAAACCCATCGCCAGCAAGATGCGAAGAGCCAGATGGAACAGAGACTTCCTCTTCCAGCTCTTTACTCATATGCGATAGCCCTGCCCACAAGGGGGAGGGTGAATAGTGCGTTTATGCCGACCGTACTGGGTCGAGCGTTACCTTGAAGAGTTCGTTGTCGTCGCGGTCCATCAGCCGCACCGTCATCTGCTCGCTGGCGCCTGAAATATCGACCAGCCCGAAGAATTGCAGGCCCGCCGATGGCGGCAGGTTCTGACCCTGTTCGGCAGTCGGCGCCTTGATGAACTTCAGCTCCGGCCCGAATGTCATGTCAAAATCGTTGGGGCCGAACGTGCCGGCGTGGATCGGGCCCGAGACGAATTCCCAGAACGGATTGAAATCCTGGAACTGCGCCTTGTCCGGGTTGTAGTGGTGGGCGGCCGTGTAGTGCACGTCGGCGGTCAGCCAGACTGTGTTGCTGATGCCGGCGTTCTTGATGAAACGCAGCAGGTCGGCGATCTCGAGCTCGCGTCCCTTTGGCAAGCCATTATCGCCATTGCTGACCGCTTCGGCGCCGACCTTCTTGGTGCCGTCATCCCAGACGACGAGGCCGAGCGGCATGTCGGCGGCGATGATTTTCCAGGTCGCCTTCGAACTCGCCAGCTCGCGCTTCAGCCATTTCGTCTGCTGTTCGCCGAGAATGCGCGATTGCGGGGTCATCTCATCTTGCATGTCCGGACCATTGGGGCCGCGATAGGACCGCATGTCGAGGAAGAACACGTCGAGCAGCGGCCCGTAAGCGATCTTGCGATAGACACGGCCGGGCTCGGAGGGTTCATAGCGGATCGTCGTCATCTCATGGAAGGCGCGCGCCGCGCGGGCCGCCAGCACGTGGATGGATTTCTCCGTATAGCGATTGTCGGCGCTGAGATTCTTCGAATCCGACCAGTTGTTTAGAACTTCGTGGTCGTCCCATTGGTAGAAGGTCGGGCAGATGGCGCTCAACCCGAGCACGTTCCGGTCCATCATGTTGTATTTCCACTGGTCTCGGTATTCGTCCAGCGTCTCGGCGACCTTGCGCTTGCCGTCGATCAGCACGACGTTCTTCCACTTGCCGCCACCGGGCAGGTCGACCTCGTCCTTCATGGCGCCGTCGGCATAGATGGTGTCGCCCGAGTGCAGGAAGAAATCGGGCGTATGCCTGCCGATCGTGGCGTAGGTCTTCATGCCGGTCTCGTCGATGCCCCAGCCCTGGCCGGCCGTGTCGCCCGACCAGGCAAAGCGGATGTCGCGCTTCGAGGCCGGCGCCGTCCTGAAGCGGCCGGTGATAGGCTCCGAAACGGCGTTGATGTCGGCGAGATCGGCTGATGTCATGCGGTAGAAGATGTCCTGGTCGGAAGCGAGGTCGGTGAGCAGCCGTTTGACGGTGTAATCGCTGGCCGGCGACGTATCGAGCGGTGCCAGGCGCGTCGCATTGGCGAAATTCTCCGTCGACGACACCTCGAACATGACGCGCGACGGGCGATCGGTGCGCGTCCAAACCATGCCGCTGGTGGCGTCGACATCGCCCGACTGGACGCCATGGGTGAAGGCCGGCCGCTGATTGGCGCGCGAATAGTATGGCAGTGCCAGGCTCGAAACGCCGGCCAGGCCAACGGCGCTGGCGGACGTGACGAAGGCGCGGCGGGTCATCGAAAGCTTGTTCATGGCTGTTTCCTGGATGGCTTGAACGGTGCCACCAAGATCCAGCGTCAATGTTTCAGGCGCATCTCGGGATGATGAAGGTTTGATAACAGTGAACAGGGTGATCTCCCCCCTCGAGGGGGAGATGTCGCCGAAGGCGACAGAGGGGGTCGCCGCGCATAGAGCGCCGACCTCCATCTGCACCAGGAGGCAGAGCCCGGTCGGACCGACCCCCTCTGGCCGCTTCGCGGCCATCTCCCCCTCAAGGGGGGAGATTAGCGCTCCGCCGTCGCAGCTACGCCGCCTGCGGCTCCGGATCGAAAGCCGGCCGGCTGGTGTTGATCAGCAGCGAGATACACGCCGCGGCAATCGCCGTCATGCCGGCAATCAGGAAGGCCAGTTCGTAATTGCCTTGCAGCTCGCGCATGGTGCCGCCGAAAGCGGCCGCGGCCGCCGCGCCGATCTGGTGGCCGGCGACGATCCAACCGAACACGATCGGTCCGCTGCGATCGCCGAACGCCTCGTTGGCGAGCCTCAGCGTCGGCGGCACGGTGGCGATCCAGTCGAGGCCGTAGAGCACGGCGAAGATGATCAGGCTGGTCGCCGAGAAGCCGGAATAGGGCAGATAGATCAGCGACAGGCCACGAATGCCGTAATAGACGCCAAGCAGCTTGCGCGGATCGTAGCGGTCGGTAAGCCAGCCCGACAGTGTCGTGCCGATCAGGTCGAAAATGCCCATCATCGACAGCAGGCCGGCGGCCTGAACCTCGCCGATGCCCATGTCGCCGCAGAACGCGATCAGATGCGTGCCGACCAGCCCGTTGGTGGTGAAGCCGCAGACGAAGAAGGTGGCGAACAGATACCAGAACACCCTCGTGCCGGCGGCGCGGCGCAGCGTCGAGAACGTATGCGCGAGGAAATTGCCCTGTGACGCGGGCGGAGCCGGCGGCACGTCGTCGGCCTCGGCGCCGTAGCGCACCATGCCGATCGAGGCCGGCCGTTCCGGCACCAGCAGCCAGACCAGCGGTATCAGAGCCGCGGGGGCTATCGCCACCGCAACGACGACCGGCTGCCAGCCACCCGACTGCGCCAGCGCGGCGATCATCGGCAGGAACACCAGCATGCCAGAGGCGCTTGAGGCCGACATCAGTCCCATGACAAGGCCGCGATTGGTCTTGAACCAGCGATTGACGATGGTGGCGCCGAGCACGCTAGCGACAGCGCCGGAACCAATGCCCGAGAACACGCCCCAGGTGATGAACAGATGCCAGGGCTTGGTCATAAGCAGGCTGAGCGCGGTGGAGCCCGACATCACCATCAGGGAGGCGAGCAGCGTGCGGCGCAGCCCGATGCGCTCCATCAGGGCCGCGGCAAACGGACCGGTGAGACCGTAAAGCAGGATGCCGACACCAGCGGCCAGCGAGATGACGTCTCGCCGCCAGCCAAAGCTGTTCTCCAGCGGCAGCATCATGACGGCGGGCGCGGACCGCAGGCCGGCCGCGACCAGCAGGCAGAGAAAGATGATGCCAACCACGACGAAGGCGTAGCGCTGGCCAAAGGGACGTGATTGAGTTATCATGTTACTGACCGGTACGTTGCAGGGTGTGAGCAGGTATACGTACCGATCGGTAACATTGTCAATCGAGTCACACGATGCCAACGGACAAAAATATTGATCTGACCATCAGCGACGGTCATGCATCGGCGCCGCCGAAAGCCGCCAAGAAGATTCTCGATGTCGCCTATGATCTGTTCTACCGCCGCGGTATCAGGGCGATCGGCGTCGACGAGATCGTCAAACGCGCCGGCGTCACCAAGCCGAGCCTCTATCGCAGCTTCCCTTCCAAGGATGAACTGGCCGCATCTTATCTCAGGCAATACGACCTTGAATACTGGGAGCGTTTCGATGAGGCTGTCGCCGCTCATCCCGGCGACCCGCGCGCGCAGATCAAGGCTTTCCTGACCCGCATCGGCAAGCGAACGCAAGTGGCTGACTATCGCGGCTGCGGCATGACCAATGCGGCGGTCGAATATCCCGATCACAGCCATCCGGCCCGCGTGGTCAGCGAGGCCAACAAGCAGGAACTGCGCCGCCGCCTGCGCGCCATGGCGGTTGCGATGGGCGCCCAAGACCCTGACACGCTCGGCGACGGCCTGCTGCTCCTGATCGAGGGCGCCTATATCAGCGGTCAGTTGTTCGGGCTCGGCGGTCCGGCAAAAGCGGTCGCCCGCAACGCCGATCTGCTGATTGAAGCCAGCTTGAAGAAATAGCATTTGGCGCTACGCTGCGATGGCCTGCAACGGAGTGTCCGCGATGCGCAGCCTGCTGATTCTGCTCACTCTCGCGGGCTTCTGCCAGGCCGCACACGCCGACGGCATTGCAAGCGCCTACACCGATCTCGACTCGAAGAAGGACTGCGTGACTTACGCGCAGGCCGAGGAAGGCGACGGCGACTGGGCCGACCTCGCCTGTTCGGGCTACCGCGGCTATCCTGTGCTGATTGCCTATGACGATGCTCGTGAATCGCTGTTCTACGGTTTTCCGCCCGGTGGCGACATGACGACCGTCTGGGAGAGCTTTTCCGGTTTCAATTCATCCGGAGCCAAGATCGAATGGCGCGTCGAGACCAAGGGCGAGACCGCAGTGCCCTTTGCCGTCATCCATCGCCGCACGATCAGCAACCCGGATGACGAAAAAAAGTCGACCGAAGTGTTGCTCGTCGCCAAAGTCGGCCAGATGGAGGCCCGCGACGGCTGCACGATCGGCCTGGTGCTGGCCACCGGCAACCCCGCCGCCAACGATCAGGCGCGCAAGCTTGCCGACGACAAGGCGCGAACCTTCGCCTGCGGCAAGGACAGGCACACCGTCATCGGCAACGTGCCGGCTTTCGGCCGGGTCGACAACTGACACGGTGGGAATTGGCCATCGCGCCCGTAGCTTCGTCATCCACGGGCGGGGCAAGGAGCGCAACGACACGATCCGCGGAATCTGTTCCGCCGCGAAGTTCGGCTAGCTTCACGGCATCGATCCTCGGGCCAAGCCCGAGGATGACGAAGCGCGGTTACTTGCTCGCCTTGGCCCGCTCGATCGCGTCGACGATCATCTTCCTGGCATATTTGGAATCGTGCCAGCCTTCGATCTTGACCCATTTGCCGGGCTCGAGATCCTTGTAGTGCTCGAAGAAGTGCTGCACCTGCTGGCGGGTGATGTCGGGCAGCTGGGTGTATTCGGTGACGTTCTCGTAACGCAGCGTCAGCTTCGGTGACGGCACGGCGATGATCTTCTCGTCCTGGCCGGCATTGTCTTCCATGATCAGCACGCCGATTGGCCGCACGTTGATGACGCAGCCCGGCACCAGCGCGCGCGTGTTGCAGACCAGCACGTCGATCGGATCGCCGTCGCCCGACAGCGTGTGCGGCACGAAGCCGTAATTGCCGGGGTAGCGCATCGAGGTGTGCAGGAAGCGGTCGACGAACAGCGTGCCGGCCTCCTTGTCCATCTCATACTTGATCGGCTCGCCGCCGATCGGCACCTCGATGATGACGTTGACGTCCTCAGGCGGATTCTTTCCACTGGCGATGGCTTCTATGCGCATGGCTTTGTCCCTCTCTCGATAAAAGATCGATAGCGGGCGGCGCGCCATGGTGCAATGCGGCGAATGGTGCCTAGGATCCGATCGGAACACGCGGACGGCCGGAAAGGCCGAGGTGTCATTCCCAGACGAAAGCGACCTTCTTCAGCGCCTTCTGCTCGAAGATCTCGACGCCTTCGGCGACATCGCGTCCGCCGGCGCTGGCATAGAAGGCGAGCGCGTTCTGGTTGTCTTCCAACGCCCAAACCACCATGCCTTTCAGCCCGTGATCGGCCAGACGGGCCCTGGCTGCCGCGAACAGGCGACTGCCGAGCCCGATGCCCTGATATTCCGGGCGCAGGTACAATTCGTAGATTTCGCCTTGCTGCTTGAGCTCTCGGGCGCGGTTCTTGCCGATCGTCGCATAGCCGGCGACCTTGCCGCCGATCTCCACGACCAGAACTGTGGCGGCGCGGCGAATCGCATTCGCCCACCAGTCGGCGCCGCGTCGGTTGATCATCGATGTCAGGGTGCGGTGCGGAATAATGCCGGAATAGGCGCCGCGCCAAGCCTCCAGATGCACCTCGGCGATGGCACTGGCATCGCGCGGGTCGGCCTTCCTGATGTCGATCGTCAGCGTATTCATGATTTGTTAACCATAAACCCGCATCGCCCGATTGCAAGAGTCCGGGCGGCCCGCCGCCGGCTTTCTCACAAGCGATCATCGCCTGGTGAGGCCTTCAATGTCTCTGTGGAAAGGCTCAAATTTCTACGAGGTGATCGTCCAACTCGTTGCTGTCGCCCAATGTGACCGGGAAATGCTCGACCAGAACCGCCCCCACCAGTTCGATGGCATTGATGAAGCCGTCGGCGAGCCGGTCGTCGCCGGCATGCGCGGTAAGGTCGCGCACGACACCATCCCAGACATGCTGGCCGACCTTGGCATCGATGCCCGAATCGGCGACCACTTCGGCGTAGCGTTCGGCGATCGAGACGAAGACCAGCACCCCGGTGCGCGCCGTGGTGCGGTGGACGTTGCGGGCGAGGAACTGCTTGACCGCATTGGCGTGCGCGGCCTGGTAGCGCAGCCGTCTCGGCACCAGATGGATGCGCAGGCCGGGCATCGCCCACAACATGGCCAGCAAGCTGGCAAGCGCCAGAAGCTGGGCAAGGACAAAATGCGGCAGCCGGATCGACAGCCACCAGGCTTCCAGCCCATAGCCGACGGCCAGACTGACGATCAGCAAGCATACTGTCGCCATGAAGGCAGCCGGGAAGAAATACCCATCGCTGGCGTGCGCCACCACGCAGTAGATTTCGCCGTCGGTCTTCTCCTCGGCGGCGCGGATCGCGGTTGCGATGCGCTCATGATCCTGCGGGCTGATTGGTCGTGTCGCCATGATCTGTCTCACCAGCTTCCTGAAGAACCGCCCCCACCGGATGAGCCACCGCCGCCGGAAAACCCGCCGCCGCCCGAGGACCAGCCACCGCCGGAACCTCCCGACGACCAGCCGCCACCGGAGGACCGCCGGTGTGGCTCGAAAGTCATGCCGAGCCAGCGATAGCGGCCGGGCCCAAGCTTCTGGCCGAAGATCGGCGGCAGGATCGAAGCCGCGATGCTGCCGAAGAAGATGATCGCCCAGATGCTGATGAAGACGCCGAAGAACAGGTCATCGGAATTGAAGGGCGCCTGCTGGTTGCGCTTGCCCCGCGCTTCCAGTTCTTCCGGATTACCTTCCAGCACCATGATCATGTCGTCGACGGCCTTTTCTATGCCGCCGGAGAAATCGCCGGCGCGAAAGGCCGGCACC
This sequence comes from Mesorhizobium sp. M0051, assembly GCF_040323235.1. Classification (NCBI taxonomy): domain Bacteria; kingdom Pseudomonadati; phylum Pseudomonadota; class Alphaproteobacteria; order Hyphomicrobiales; family Phyllobacteriaceae; genus Mesorhizobium; species Mesorhizobium sp. M0051. The sequence goes on along the minus strand of NZ_JAMYUT010000011.1, from coordinate 176,493 downwards.
ATGTCGTTTTCGATGATCAGCTTCGTATGCAGGTCCGTCAGGGTACCTTCCAGCCCGTAGCCGACCTCGATGCGCATCTTGCGGTCGTTCTTCGCCACCAGCAAAAGGACGCCATTGTTTTCCTTCGCCTGGCCGAGTTTCCAGAAGCGAAACAGCCGGTTGGCGTAGGGTTCGATCTCTTCGCCATCGAGGCTGGGAATCGTCGCGACGACGATCTGATCCGAGCCTTTCGTCTCGAAATCGGCAAGCTTCTGCGTCAGCGCCGCCTTCGTCGCCGTATCGATGATGCCGGCATTGTCGACGACACGGCCGGTCAGGGCTGGAAGTTCGGCGGCGAAAGCGGTGAAAGGGAGGAAGAAGAGGCTGGCAAGAAGGCTAAGAAAGGAAAGGTAGGTGTTCCGCGGCGCCCTCTGTCCTGCCGGACATCTCCCCCTCAAGGGGGGAGATTGGACGCCACACCGGCCTTCCCCAATCACCGACGCAGAAGGATGAGCAATGCGCTCGAAACTGCCAATCTCCCCCCTTGAGGGGGAGATGTCCGGCAGCACAGAGGGGGGTGTTTGCACGCCAGCAGTCCGTGATTTCGCGAGATTTATTCCGATGACAGTCGACGATCACCCGCCCTGCTTCGTGCCGAAATCGACCTTCGGCGTCTGTAGCTTGTCGTCTTCGATGGTGAAATTGGCGAAGGGCTGGTTGCTGCGGAACCAGAACGTCGCCCAAAGCACCGAGGGGAAGGTCCTCAGCGTCAGATTGTATTCCTTCACCGCCAGGATGTAGTCGCGCCGCGCCACCGCGATACGGTTTTCGGTGCCTTCGAGCTGCGCCTGCAGCGCCAGGAAATTCTGGTTGGCCTTGAGGTCGGGATAGTTCTCGACCACGGCCAAGAGCCGCGACAGTGCGCTGGTCAGGCCGGCCTGGCTGTCCTGGAACTTCTTGAACGCTTCAGGATTGTTCAACGTTTCCGGCGTCACCGTGATCTGGGTGGCCTTGGCGCGCGCTTCGACGACCGCATCGAGCGTGTCCTTTTCGTGAGAGGCATAGCCCTTGACCGTCTCGACCAGATTGGGGATGAGGTCGGCGCGGCGTTGATACTGGTTCAGCACCTCGCTCCATGCCGCCTTGGCGTTTTCCTCTGCCGTCGGGATGGTGTTGTATCCGCAGCCGGCAAGCAGCGGCAGCACGATCGCCATTACCAGGAAGGCAGGCAGCGTGCGTGACATGGACGGCTGGGCAATGCGCTGGGCAAACATGAAGAGGTCCCTCGGTAGAAGTTGCGTGCGAAGCATTACCACAATCGGCACGCAAGAAAATGACCTCGACGGGCACGGTTATCGACACGTTACCTTCAGCCGCAAGGCCCTGTAATTGGCAAGGCGAACGCGGTAAGGTCCTGTCGAAACAGGACATCACCATGGCGGAACGCCAGGACAGCGAGAAGGAATCGCGCCGCATCCTCGAGCGCGTTGCCCAAGAGACGGATCCGGCCGGCAACTCGTTTGTCGCGCGGGCCACGAAAGGCATGCACGATCACGTCACCGCGGCCGATGCCGATCGTGCCGATCCGATCGAAGTCTGGGGCACCCGCATTGGCCGGACACTTGGCCTGCTGCTGGCGCTGGGCCTGATGGTCTGGCTCGTGCTTTACGTCATCCGGGGCAGTTAGGAATCAAGCAACAATGAGCGCCGAACCAACCGACGCGCCGCGTGCGGTCATCGTCATTTCCAGCCATGTCGCGCGCGGCTCGGTCGGCAACCGCGCCGCCGTGTTCGCGCTGGAGACGCTGGGCTTCCCGGTCTGGGCAGTACCGACGGTCATCCTGCCCTGGCATCCCGGCCACGGGAGGGCGACGCGCATCGTGCCGCCGCTCGACCAGTTCAAGGCTTTGATGGCCGATCTGGAGCGCGCGCCGTGGCTGGGTGAGGTCGGCGCCGTGCTATCCGGCTATCTCGGCGAGGCCGGCCAGGCCGAGGCGGTCGCCTCGCTGGTCGCCGCGGTGAAGGCAAGGACGCCTGACGCCGTCTATATCTGTGATCCGGTGATGGGTGATTCGGGCGGCCTCTATGTGCCCGAACCGACCGCCATCGCCATGCGAGACCGGCTGATGCCGATCGCCGACATCGCCACCCCCAATCGCTACGAACTGGAATGGATGGCCGGCGCTCCATTGCCCGACTTGAAATCGGTGATCGCGGCCGCCCTTCATGCCGGACCATCAACCATGCTGGTCACCTCGGCGCCGTCGATGATGACGGGCGGTACCGGCAATCTTATGCTCGATGGCAGCCAGGCCTTGCTGGCCGAGCATCGCCTGATCAACAAGCCGCCGAATGGCCTGGGCGATCTGACCGCAGCGGTCTACCTTGCGCGCATCCTGTCCGGTCAGCCGCCGATCAAGGCGCTGCAGTCGACGACGGCGGCGGTCTACGAGATCCTGGCGCGCACCGCCAAGCGCGGCGGCGACGAACTGCAGCTCGAAACCGATGCGCAGAGCCTGTCGCACCCGATGGCAATGGTGCAGCTTCGCCACCTCACGCATCCAGGGCGGGACCGCCGGGCGTGATACCGACTAAGACCGTTCTTGTCGGCGTCGACGGCTGCAAGGCCGGTTGGATCGCCGTCCGGCACGACCCCGGTTCGACACTTCGTAACCCCCGTTCGATACTTCGTAACCCCGGTTCGATTGCTTCCGTCGCGGTCTTTGCAAGCTTCGCTGCCTTACTTGCCTCGCTCCCCGACGATGCTGTCATTGCTGTCGACATGCCGATCGGGCTGCCCGAATTTTCGAGCAAAGGTGGGCGCGGCCCCGAAGCGCTGGTGCGCCCGCTGCTTGGGGCACGCCAATCCAGCGTCTTCTCGATCCCGTCCCGCGCCGCGCTCTATGCCGACACCAGCGACTTCACCACCATCGAAGCCTGGTATGCCGCTCACATCAGGGCAAGCGAGGTGGCCAAAGCCACATCCGACCCGCCGCGCGGCGTTTCGATCAAGGCGTTCGGCATTTTTGCCAAGATCCGCGAGATCGACGCACTGCTGATTGCGCGGCCCGATTTGCGCGGCCGTGTGTTCGAATCGCATCCGGAGGTCGCCTTCTGCCGGCTGAATGGCGATCAGGCCATGCGGCTGCCGAAGAAGATCAAGGGCAGCATCAATCCGGACGGCATGGCGGAACGCAAGGCGCTGCTCTGCCGGCACGGCTATGAGATGGGCTTCCTCGACCAGCCGCCGCCACGCGGTGCGGCCGCCGATGACTTCCTTGACGCGGCGGCGATGATGCTGATCGCCGGCCGCATCGCCGATGGCGTGGCACGGCCGTTTCCCGATCCACCGCTCATCGATCGTGTTGGCATACCGGTTGCCATTTGGGCGTGAGGGTGCCTGCGAGAGTCGCGCTTCGTGCCTGGCTTTTACGACGAGCTCCCACAATTCTGCATTGCTCGCTACGGGCTTTTGCCGCTAGAGGCTTGTCTCGACTGCAACGAGCTGCCGCCTCCAACCCGGAAAGGCCTTAGCCGCCCATGCCTCACCTCCCCGACCATCTCCTCGCCGGCTATCGCAATTTCATGAGCGGCCGCTACCTCACCGAGAGCGGACGCTATCGCGAGCTCGCCCGCGAAGGCCAGGCGCCGGAGACGATGATCGTTGCCTGTTGCGATTCCCGCGCCGCACCCGAAGCGATCTTCGACGCCGGACCTGGCGAACTCTTCGTGGTGCGCAACGTCGGCAATCTTGTGCCGCCCTACGCGCCTGACGGCGAATTCCATTCGACCTCCGCCGCGCTCGAATTCGCCGTGCAGAGCCTCAAGGTCAAGAACATCGTCGTCATGGGCCATGGCCGCTGCGGCGGCATCCGCGCTGCGCTCGACACCAATTTCGCACCGCTGTCGCCCGGCGACTTCATCGGCAAGTGGATGAGTCTGATCGCGCCGGCGGCCGAAACCGTCTCCTCCAGCACCTTCATGACGGCGACGGAGCGCCAGACCGCGCTGGAGCGCATCTCGATCCGCTATTCCATTGCCAATCTCCGGACCTTTCCGTGCGTCTCGATCCTCGAGGGCAAGGGGCGGCTGTCGCTGCACGGCGCCTGGTTCGACATTTCGACTGGTGAACTCTGGGTGATGAACAAGGAAACCGGCGATTTCGAACGGCCGGAGCTGGGATGAAGAGAGCGCGCAAGGCGGTGAATATCAGGTCGATCGTTTTGACGGCGACCGCGCTGCTGATCGCGACTATTGCCGCACGCGCCGATGACCGCGCCACCATCAGCCGCTGGTATTCGGCGTTGCTGGTCGCCGACCGCACCGAGCTGTCCGACCTGCTCTCCGATGATGTCCGCATCAAGCTGGACGATCTCGGAATTGTGCAAAGCAAGCAGGAATTCATCGCCTCGATCGACGAATGGAAAGGCGCGGTTGCCGGTGCTGCGATCCGGCACCGGATCGAGAAGAGCGAAGGCGGCGTCACCACGGTGGTCGCCTGCTACGACTTTCCAAACAACGACATGCTGACGCACGAAAGCTTCGCGGTGGCCGACAACCGCATCACCGCCAGCTCGCAAGTGGCGATCGCCGAGAACTGCGACGGCTTTTGAAGTTGATATCGGACACCTGCTGTATTGCGGGTCCGCCGGTCGCGTCCTACATCGGTAGCGACCCACCCTGCCTGCCATCACCAGCGAAAGACCGTCCATGCATTCCACGAAAGCCGTCGACCTCGCCGCCCATCCGCTGACTGCGTGGCAAGGACCGCTCGGCCTGCCCGATTTTACGCGCATTGGCGACGGCGATTTTTCCCCGGTCTTCGATGCGGCGCTGAAGGCGCATGAGGCCGAGATCGAAGTGATCGCCAGCAACGAAGATACGCCGACCATCGACAACACGCTTGCCGCGTTGGAACTCGGCGGCGAGGCGCTCGACCGTGTCTCGTCGATCTTCTGGTGCCGCGCCGGCGCCTACACCAATGAAACGATCCAGGCGCTGGAGCGCGACATCTCGCCAAAGATGTCCAGGCATTTCTCGGCGATTTCGATGAATGAGAGGCTGTTTGCCCGCATCGACGATCTCTACCAGCGCCGCGAGAGCCTGAAGCTCGATGCCGAGACCCTGCGGGTCCTGGAAAAGACCTGGAAGGGTTTTGTACGATCCGGCGCCAAGCTCGACGCCGACGGCAAGAGGCGGCTGGCAAAGATCAACGAGGAGCTGTCCTCGCTCGGAACGACTTTCGGCCAGAATGTGCTTGCCGACGAGCGCGACTGGGCGCTGTTCCTCGACGAGGCCGATCTTGCCGGCCTGCCGGACTTTCTGAAAAGCTCGATGGCCGAGGCGGCCGAAATGCGCGGCCAGAAGGGCCGCTATGCCGTCACCCTGTCACGCTCGATCTATGAGCCATTCTCGACCTTCTCTGAACGCCGCGACCTGCGCGAAATCGCCTTCCGCGCCTTCACCATGCGTGGCCAGAATGGCGGCGCCACCGACAACACATCCGTAGTGCGCGACATGCTGAAGCTGCGCGCCGAAAAGGCAAAGCTGCTCGGCTACGGCTCCTTCGCCGCGCTGAAGCTCGACGACACCATGGCCAAGACGCCGGAGGCAGTGCACGCGCTGCTTGATCCGGTGTGGGAGAAGGCGCTGGAAAAGGCAGCGGCCGACCAGACCGACCTGCAGCGGCTGGCGACGCAGGCGGGCAGCAACGAAAAATTCGCCGCTTGGGACTGGCGCTTTTACCAGGAGAAACTGCGTGCGGAGAAGTTCGCCTTCGACGAGGCCGAGCTTAAACCCTATTTGCAGCTCGACCGGATCATCGACGCCTGCTTCGACGTGGCGACACGGTTGTTCGGCATCACCTTCGAAGAGAAAAAGGGTATCGCCGCCTGGCATCCCGACGCGCGTGTCTTCGTGGTTAGGAATGCCGATGGCAGTGAGCGAGGCCTGTTCCTCGCCGATTATTTCGCGCGGCCGTCAAAGCGCTCCGGCGCCTGGATGAGCGCGCTGCAATCCGGCTATGGGCTCGGCCACGGCTCGAAACCGGTGATCTACAACATCATGAACTTCGCCAAGCCGCCTGTGGGCGAGCCGGCTCTGCTGTCGGTCGATGAGGCGAAGACGCTGTTCCACGAGTTCGGCCATGCGCTGCATGGCATGCTGACCGACGTCACCTGGCCGTCGGTCGCCGGAACCTCGGTCAGCCGAGATTTCGTCGAACTGCCCTCGCAGCTCTACGAGCACTGGCTGACCGTGCCGGCTGTGCTGGAAACGCACGCGTTGCACGTCAAGACCGGCAAGCCGATGCCCAAGGCGCTGCTCGATAAGATGCTGGCCGCGCGGACTTTCGGCGCTGGCTTTGCAACAGTGGAATTCACCGCATCTGCCTTGATGGACATGGCCTATCATGCGCGGCCGGACGCGCCGCAGGAGCCGCTTCGTTTCGAAGCCGAAACGCTCGAAAAGCTTGTCATGCCGGACACCATCGCCATGCGCCATCGCACCCCCCATTTCGGCCACGTGTTTTCCGGTGACGGCTACTCCGCCGGCTATTACTCCTACATGTGGTCGGAAGTGCTCGACGCCGACGCCTTCGCCGCCTTCGAGGAAACCGGCGACCCCTTCAACCCGGCGCTCGCCGAGCGGCTACGCAAGAACATCTATGCCGCCGGCGGCTCGAAGGACCCGGAGGAGCTTTATACGGCCTTCCGCGGCAAGATGCCGTCCCCGGAAGCGATGATGGTGAAGCGGGGATTGGTGTGATTAGCCAATCTCCCCCCTTGAGGGGGAGATGGCCGCGAAGCGGCCAGAGGGGGTCGTTGCGCGTAAAGCGCCGACCTCGCGCAGAAGAAGGCCGAGCCCGGTCGTACCGACCCCCTCTGTCGCCTTCGGCGACATCTCCCCCTCAAGAAGGGAGAACAGCAGCGTCACCCTTCCACGGATCCGCCACCCTCGGCCAGATCGGCCGCGTCAGCTTGGTGTAGTTGGTCACCGCTGGATTGCTCGGATACGAACTCGGCGCCGAGACATAGATGATCTCGGCAGCGATCGGCTCGAAGCCGGCGTAGAAATGATTGGTCGACTTGATCAGCAGCATGTCTTTGGCCAGCGGATCGACGCCGATATTGGAAAAGATATCCGGCTCGAAGGTCTGCGTGCGATTGGTGTTGAGGATGATGTCGACCTCGGTGCCTTCGATGCGAACCAAGGCCGCCGGCCCAAGCGTCACCCGGCTCGGCCCGAAACTTTGCCAACCCTCCGCAACCGCCCTCAGCACCTTGACCCGTGCGTCGATCGGCTCGCCGGCCTGCGGTCCGGCCTTGCCGCCGAAACGCAGGTCGATGACCGCGCCTTCGCCGGCCGCCAGGCAAAAGGTAACGGCAATCGGATCCCAGATCGTGGCAACGCCGACATTGTTCAGCCCACGCTCCAGCATCTGGCGCAGCACGAAGGTGCCGTCGCCGGGAACGCCGCCGCCGGGATTGTCCCAGATGTCGGCGATGACCACCGGCTTGCCTGGATTTTCCGCGCACACAGCCAGCGCCCGATTGATGCCGTCGGCGGTGCTCAGCATCGTCATTGCCGTCTTCTCGCGCAGCGCATAGAGTTCGCGCCCCAGCCGTTCCGCCAGCGCGTCGCCCTTGGCCTTGTCATTGTCGGTGACGACCAGGATGCGCGTGCCCATCTCGGCCACATCGGCGGCCATGAAGCCATGGATGACCGAGACCGACAGCACCCCGTTCTTGCCGTGCAGTGCCTTGATGCGGTCGATGAAGGAGCGCATCGGCTCGCGGCTGGTCGGCAGCACCTGGATCATGCGGCAATCGAAGGTCGAGATGACCGGCTTGATCTCGCCGCGCACCGCTGCCAGGCCTAGCTCGACGACATGTTCGCCGCGCTCGTAGAAATCGGTGTGTGGAAATTCGAGGAAGTAGGCGAGGATGTCTGAGGCCGCGACGCGCTTCGGCGTCAGATGGCTGTGCGGATCAAGTTCGACAGCGATCACCACCTCCGGACCGACCATGTCGCGGACGCGTTCGAGCAGATCGCCTTCGCAATCATCATAGCCTTGCGCCACCATCGCGCCATGCAGGCCGAGGATGACGGCATCGACCGGCAGTGCTGCCTTGAGCTGGCCCAGGATCTCGTCGCGTAGCGCCTCATAGGTCTGCCGCTGCACCAGGCCGCCCGGCTCGGCCCAGGTGGCGGTGCCCTCGATGACGGTGAGGCCCTCTGCGGCCGCGCACCGGCGCAGCGCGACCATCGGCGACGAGCACAGGGTCGGCGTTTCCGGATGCTTGCCGGGCCCGGCATAGAAGGCCATCTCGAATGACGCCCGGTCGGTCGGAACCGGCGAGAACGTGTTGGTTTCCGTCGCCAATGAGGCGGTGAAAATGCGCATGAAAGCTCCGTCGTGAATAGGCGCTATTTGACCGCTCCGAGCGCCAGCCCGCGAACGAGATAGCGTTGCAGCCAGATGAACAGGATCGCTACCGGCAAGGTCGCCAGCAACGTCGCCGCCATGACGTGGTGCCATTCGATCGTGTAGCGGCCGGCGACCAGCGAAAACACCTGGATCGGCAGCGTATAGCTTTCCTGGCTGCGCAGCATGGTGAGCGCCACGACGAATTCGTTCCAGGCGTTGATGAAGGTGAAGATCGCGGTCACCGCGACCGCCGGCAGGCAGAGCGGCAGGAACACCTTGCGCAAGGTCAACCAGCGGCCGGCACCTTCCATCCAGGCCGCCTCCTCGAGATCGCGCGGAATGGTGTCGAAATAGCTCTGCAGCATCCAAACCGTGAAAGCGACGTTGAAGGCCATGTAGATGAAGCCGAGCGCCGTGGTGCTCTCGACAAGGCCCCAGGCGGCCATCAGCCGGAACAGGCCGAGCACCAGCACGATCGGCGAGATCATCTGCGAGATCAGCAGGAACTGGCGCAAGGCGCCGTAACCGGCAAAGCGGAAGCGCGACATCGCATAGGCAGCCGGAACCGAGATCAGGATGGCGCCGACGGTGGCGATCACAGACACGTAGAGCGAATTGAGCAGCGCCTGGCCAAAGCCGGTCGCCACCCACATGTCGGAAAAATTCGACCAGCGGAATTCGCTCGGCCACCAAGTCGGTGACAGCACTTCCTGCCTGGGCTTGACCGCAGTCAGCAGCATCACGGCGAAAGGAAAGAGCGTCACCACGATCAGCGGCGTCAGCAGCAGCCAGGCAATGATCGAGCGCCTCAGTTTTCGCGTCATGAGCCGATTTGTCATGCGCGTTGCTCCCGCATTGCCAGCCGCACGTAGATCATGGTGAAGACCAGCAATATGGCGAACATCACCAGCGACACCGCCGACGCTTCGCCCAGTTTGCCGATGCGGAAGGCCAGCTTGTAGAGATGGGTGACCAGGATGTCGGTCGAGTTGGCCGGGCCGCCTTGCGTCATCACCCAGATGATCGGGAAGGAATTGAAAACGTAGATGGTGTTGAGCACGATGGCGATGTTGATGAATGGCTTCAGCAGCGGAAAGGTGATCTCGCGGAACTGCTGCAGCGGCGTCGCCCCCTCGAGTGCCGCCGCCTCGTAGAGGTCGTCCGGGATCGACGACAGCCCACCGAGGAAGATCGTCGTCGTGAATGGCACAGTCACCAGGATGCCGATCAGCACCTGCATCGGGAAAGCGGTCTCGGCGCTCGCCAGCCACTGGATGTTGTGGTCGATGAGGCCGAGGCCGATCAGCGCCGAATTCAGCATGCCGCTTTCGCCGCTCAGCGCCCAGCGCCAGACCACCGCGGTCATGGTCAGCGACACCGCCCAGGGCAGCATGATGATGACGCGGGCGATGCCGCGGCCATAGAAATCGGTGTTGAGGATCATCGCCACCGGAATCGACAGCAAAAGCGCACCGCCGACGACCATCAAGGTCCACTGGCCGGTGCGCCAAAGAGCGGCCATGAAATCGGGATCGGCGGTGAGCGCTGCGAAATTGGCGAAGTCGTTGAATTCGCGCAGCTGGCCGAAGCGGTTGACCTCATGTGTCGAGATCTGGATCAGGTCCCAGACGGGCCAGAAAATAACGACCGCCGCCAGGAACAGGCTGGGCAAGGTCAGGAGATAGGGCAAGAAACGATTTTGCATCGGCTGGGCTGTACCGTGTTTGCGGGCGGAGAGTGGATTGCGCTGCCTTAACAGATTGACTTAATCCCGCCTCGTTCTTCTCAAGGCACCGCTTCAGGATTCCTTGCAACCGTCGGCGCGCCCCTCACCTGCCTGCCCGTCCTTCGCAGCAGTTGCGGAAGGGGGCCTTCCTCTCCCCCGTCGATCGGGGGGAGAGGAAAGGAGACTGGCTGGGGCGGCGCTGTCAAGTCTGCAAGATGTGGCGCGCCCGCCTGAGCGGAGCGCGCCACGGGCGCAGGGAGATACGCCCTATTTCTTCAGGACGGCGTTGGCCTTGGCCGCTGCGTCCTTCAATCCTGCCTCGGGGTCGCCGCCGAGATAGATCTTCTGCATGGCATCCGACGTGATCTGCGCGACCTCTTCCCAGCCCGGAATGACCGGCGCGAAGCGGGCGTCGGGCAACAGTGCGGTGAACGCCGCCAGATCGGCATTGTTGACGTAATAGTCCATTTTCGCCTCTTCCTTGTTCACCGGCAGGAAGCCTTCACCCTGCGTGAACTTGGCGCGCTGTTCCGTGGTGAACAGGAAGTCGAGCAGCTTCCAGGCCTCGTCCTTGTTCTTGGAGTTTTTGAACATGATGATGGAATCGGTGACGCCATATGTGCCGCGCGCCCCGGTCGGTCCGGCGGGAATGGCCGCCACGCCGTATTTCAGGTTCGGCGCCTCCTCCTTGATCTGGTTGGACAGGAAGGGTGCGGTAATCATCATGCCGACCTTGCCCTGCTTGAACAGGTTCTGTACGTCCTCGCGGCTGTTGGAGGTGACGCCGGGCTCCGTCAGACCTTCGTCGATCATCGACTTGTAGAGCTTGGCGGCTTCAAGCGCGCCCGGGGTGCTGAGACCGGAGGTGCCGTCCTTGTTGAGGATTTCGGTACCGTAGGACCACATCGCATAGTAGTAGTAGACGTCGGTCTCGATCTCCTTGCCCTGCAGGCCGAAACCGAAGGTGCCGGACCCGAGCGCCTTGATCTTGCGGGCGTCCTCCTGCAGCTCGGTCCAGGTTGCCGGCGGATTGGCGATGCCGGCCTTCTCGAACAGCTCCTTGTTGTAGTACATGGCGCGCGCCGAGGCCGCGATCGGCAGGCCGTAGGTCTTGCCGTCCATGATCGAGGGCGAAAGGAAAGTGTCGATGAAGCGGTCCTTGAAGTCAGGCTTGATGTAGCTATCGAGCGGCTCCGCGACGTCCTGCTGCACGAAGTCGATCAGCCAGCGCGTGCCGATGATCGAAAGATCGGCATTGGTGCCGGCGGTGATGTCGGTGGTCAGCTTCTGCAGCAGCACATCCCAAGGTACCACCTCGAACTTGACTGATATGCCGGGGTTTGCCGCCTCGAATTCCTTCTTGACGTCGGCGAAATAGGGAGCAGTCTTGGCGCTGTACTCGGCAACGGTGACGCGCACCTCGCCCGCATCCGCCTGCGCCGCGATTGCCAGCATGCTCATTCCGGCCATCAGGCCGGCAGTCCATTTTGCAAAGCTCATTTGATCTCTCCCATTTGATATTGCGCATGCGCGCTCTTCGTAGCCTAGGCCAGAAGATTTATGTGACTTTCCTACATTATCCGGGATTTAATGGCTTGCAAGCAGATTTTTCTGTTGCTTACTTACATATTCTGGTCTAGGCCTTGCACGGATCTGTCAGCGAGGACGACGCACGGTGGTTTCGCGACCCAAATTCGAAGGCAAAGCCGAGTTCGAGGGCAAAGCCGTCGTGGTGACGGGTGCCGGCGGCGGACTCGGCTCCGCTATCGTGGCGCTGATGGCGCAACGGGGCGCCAGGGTTATCGGCTGTGATCGATCGAGCGAGACGTTGAGGAGCCCGCATCTTGCTTCCCGCCACGTCTTCGATCTTCTCGACAAGGCGTCGATTGCGACGGCGATCACCGCGATCCTCGAACGGGATGGCGTGCCGGACATTCTCATCAACAATGCCGGTTGGACGCGCGCCGAGACGCTCTCCGCGCTCAACCCCGGCAGTATAGAGCAGGAACTCGACCTCAACCTGACCGGAGTGGTGACTTTCGCCGATCCGCTGGTCAAGGCGATGGCCGGGCGCGGCTCCGGCAGCATCGTTTTCATCTCCTCGGTCAACGCCATCGCGCATTTCGGCAATCCCGCCTATGCCGCGGCCAAGGCCGGCATCAACGCCTATGCCAAGGCGATCGCCGTCGAGCTCGGCCGCAACGGCCTGCGCGCCAATGTCGTCTGCCCCGGGTCGATCCACACCGCCGCCTGGGACCACCGCCTTGCCAAGGATCCCGAAATCCTCGGCAAGCTGCAGCGGCTCTATCCGCTCGGCCGCTTCGTCAACGCTTCGGAAGTGGCGGAAGCGGTCGCTTTCCTTGCGTCCGATCGCGCATCTGGAATAACAGGCGTGGTGATGCCGGTGGACGCAGGGCTGACCGCTGGTTGCCTGCCGTTCATCGACAATATTCTGGGAGCGTGAGCATGACCGACGTCGAGTTTCGCGACCTGTCGAAATCCTTCGGGCAGCACAAGATCCTCGAAAACATCAGCCTCGATATCAAGAGCGGCGAGTTCGTCGTGCTGGTCGGCCCGTCCGGCTGCGGCAAGTCGACTTTGCTGCGCATGCTGGCCGGGCTGGAGACGATCACCTCCGGCGACCTGTTGATCGGCGGCGTGCGCGCCAACGCACTGCCACCGCAGCAGCGCAACATCGCAATGGTGTTCCAGTCCTATGCGCTGTTTCCACATCTGAAGGCATCTGACAATATCGGCTTTGGCCCGAAGATACGCGGCGAGGCGCGCGAGGCGGTCGACCAGAAGGTCAGGAAGGCGTCCGGCGTCCTCAATCTCTTCTCCTATCTCGACCGCTACCCTCGCCAGCTCTCGGGCGGCCAGCGCCAGCGCGTCGCCATGGGCCGCGCCATCGTGCGCGAGCCGTCGGTGTTCCTGTTCGACGAGCCCCTGTCCAACCTCGACGCGCAATTGCGCGTGCAGATGCGCGTCGAGATCAAGGCGCTGCACCAGCGGCTGAAATCGACGATCGTCTATGTCACGCACGACCAGATCGAAGCCATGACCATGGCCGACCGCATCGTCGTGATGGACCGCGGCAGGATCCAGCAGGTGGGGCCGCCGCTGGAGCTTTATGACAGCCCGGCCAACAAGTTCGTCGCCAGCTTTCTCGGCTCCCCATCGATGAGTTTTGTCTCAGGTTCTCTCAAGGCATCGCCCGAGAAAACCTGGTTCGAATCGGTCGGTGGCGGGCGGCTTGCGCTCGCCGGCAAACAGGTACCTGTGGGCACTGCAGTGGAGGCCGGCATCCGGCCGGAGCACTTTGTCATCGGCGAGGCTGCCGACGCGATGGCGATCAAGGTGGATGTCGTCGAGCCGACCGGCTCCGAAACCCACGTCTATGGCGCCATCGGCACTGACACGGTGCGCGCCGTGTTCCGCGACAGGGTGCCGATCAGCCCGGGCGACGTGCTGCCGGTGACTGTCGACCCCGGCAACATCCACCTGTTCGACAAGGCGACGGGCCTGCCTCTATGAAGACGCCGGCCGACATCATCACGCGACTACAGCTGATATTGCAGGACGGAACGAAGTCGGATCGCAAGCTGGCAGGCTTCGTGCTGGCCGATCTCGACTTTGTCTCCAAGGCGGCGATTTCGGAAATTGCCGCGCGCGTCGGCGTCAGCGAGCCGACCGTGACACGCTTCTGCCGCAACCTCGGTTGCGAGGGCTTGCGCGACTTCAAATTCTATCTGGCGCAAGCCATCGCCATTGGCGGCCAGTATCTGTCGCCGGAACCGTTGAACCGCGACGCGCGCGAACAGCGCATCGCTTCCGCCATCACCGAAGCGGCGATATCAGCCATCCAGCGCGCCAGCGAAAATCTCGACATGACGACGCTGGTCGCCGTCGCCGCACGCGTCGCCGTTTCCGGCAATGTGCTGTGCATCGGCTCCGGCGGCATTTCGTCGATGATGGCGACCGAGATGCAGAACCGGCTGTTCAGGCTCGGCGTGTCGGTGTTGGCGCAGATCGACGGACAGCTGCAGCGCATGTACGCCGCCGTTGCCACGCCCGACACCACGCTGATCGCCTTCTCTGTCTCCGGCTATGCGCGGTCGGTCATCGATGCGGTGCAGGTCGCCCAGCAATATGGCGCCACCACAATCGCCATCACCCCGCCGGATTCCGCACTCGCTAGGGTCGCCGACACGGTCATCCATTTCCAGTCGCTGGAGGACGGCAACATCTACAAGCCGACATCGTCGCGCTATGCGCTGCTGTCGATCGTCGACATGATCGTCACGTCGGTCGCCGAGACGCGTGGACCGCGGGTTCTGGAAAACCTGCGCCGCATCAAGCAGAGTGTGAACACGTTGAAAGTCGACGATCCGCGTCTGCCGCTGGGGGATTGAACATCCTATTAAGGCCATCACGACTGTTGGCCGAGCGCCTCGATGTTTTTCGCCAGCATCGCCGGGTCGCCTGCGATGCGCACGGTCTTCAGCCGGGCGGTGCCGCCAGCGACAATCGAGACGGCGGACACCGGCACGTCGAGCGTCTTGGCGATCAACTTTTCGAGCGCTTTATTGGCTGCACCGCTTTCCGGCACGGCGCGGACGCGAGCCTTGAAATGGCTTCGTCCGTCCGCTGACGTCTCGACGCCTTCAAGCCTGTCCAGCGCAGCCTTTGGCGTCAGCCGGACAAACAGGTCGACGCCACCATCGCGCAAGCGGAACGGGCTCACAGGATCAGAGGTGCCACCGTGGTGAGTATGAACTGCCGCAAGAAGAACAGGACCAGAAGCAGGATGATCGGCGAGATGTCGATGCCACCAAGGTCCGGCATGAAACGGCGGATCGGCCGCAATGCCGGCTCGGTCAGGCGGTAAAGCATGTTGCCTATGGAACCGACGAACTGATTGCGCGAGTTGACGACGTTGAAGGCGTAAAGCCAGGAGAAGATCGCCGAGGCGATGATGACCCACCAGTAGAGGTCTAGCGCCATGACGATTGTTTGAATGAGGGCGAGCATGCCGGTCTCCAATTGTTGCCGACATGTAGCCATTGCAGGCGAAACCGGCAAGTGCCGCCTTCCGCCGCATGCGGCCCGAAGTCGGCGGCCGCCGATTTCGGCAAAGCGCCGCCTTGACAGGAAACCACGGCGCCCGATAAATGCCCCATCCGCTGGACGGGGCTGTAGCTCAGCTGGGAGAGCGCGTCGTTCGCAATGACGAGGTCAGGAGTTCGATCCTCCTCAGCTCCACCAGCGGAATAATCGATTTCTGCTTTTCACGACAAGAGAAACGCTGCGCGCTCGCCTGCCGGCGATATTTGTTGTGCCAACGTGCCGGCGAAGGCCGCTACTGCGCCTCGCGATACCGATAAAACTGTTGTCAGTTGGGCTTTTGGCGGAAGCTACCCGTGGATTGCCGCTATTTTTTTGGAAGCCGCCCCCCTAGATTGGCGCTACCAAATCAGTTTTCTGTGCGTTGTGACAAGGCGTTTCTGCGGGGCGACTGGAGACGCTATATGGGTTTTCGAATCGAAATGAAGAAGCCGCCTGCGGAAGCAAAAACGTGTCAATTCGCGAGAATCTCGCTGCAAACCTTAGACGGCTCTGCAAGGACCATGCCTCCGTAAGCGCGGTATGCCGTGAGCTGGGCATCAACCGCACGCAGTTCGAGCGCTACCTGCAAGGACAGACGGTTCCGAACAAGGCCACCGCCGCGCTGATATGCGACTACTTCCGGATCAACGAGCCCGAACTGTACCGGGATCCCGGTGTCGCCGAACCCCGGGTCCGCGGCCTGCCGCCGATGTCCGAGGGCTTGTTCAACCAGATGATCCGCCCGCCTAGCCCATCGATCGCGGGGGGCACCTATTTCACCTATTTTTCGATCCCGGCCCGGCCCGACCTCTTGATGCGGTCGGTAACCTTCGTGCGTCGCCAGGCCGAGCTGGTCACCTTCAGAAGGGTCAACGGATGGTCGGAACACCGGGGATCGACATGGGCGCGAGGCAACCACTATGGAGTGGCGATCTCGCGCCTGAACTGGATCTATTTCAGCGGCATCAACCGCCGCCAGACCGGCGAGCCGTCGCTGATCTCCGTGCAATGGGCTCCGATCTTCGAACCGGTGCTGATTGGCAAGGCCATGCTTCTGACGGAGGCCGGGCCGGCATTCGTGTCCGTCATCATGCGGCGCGACACCGCCAACATCCGTTCAAGGGACGCCATCCGCATGGCACATGTCATCAGGCTCGACGATCCCGGCGTCGATCAACTTGTGGTCAGCCTGACCCACGATGGGCTGGGCTGATCGGCCTCGATCACCGTAGTTTACGCTAAATAAGAATAAGCATATACCGAAAAAGCGTACGTTAGCGATTGTCTACTCTGTATCTGAATAAAAACGATATTTTACACTTTAAGACCAGGAAAGATGATCCGTCCGCCGGTCTTTGGCGTGCAGATTTACTACAATTTTAACAGACTATTAATGCTTTCGACCTTACCTTTCTTGCTGTGGATCTCGTTCTGGATGGGCTTTCAACGGATCCCGATGGTCAGGAAGGGTCAAAAATGGCCAGGAAAGTGAACAGACCTCCGAAGCTGACGATTGCGGCCGGCACGCAGACCGTCTTCTTTTCGCAGGCCATGCACGACAACAAGCGCTGAAGGCGTTCCGCGCCGGCATTCCCCAGGGTACCATCAGTCTGACAGGAGCAGCACGTGTCGAATCAGTCCTTACGTCAGTCGGAACTCGACAGTCTTCAGTATATTTCGGCGGTAACCAATGAGCTCGTGCAGATGGCCGAAGCAGGCCGTTTTCCCATGATCTCTTATCTGCTGGGCATGGCCTATGCGGAAGCCTTCGACGTTCTTCGCGGCGCACGGCCGGCCAGGCACACGCAGCTCAGTGGTAACCCGCTGCACCCCAAGGCAAAGGACATTCGCACTGCCCAGCCCAGGAGTGCGTAGCGGAATGCACTCGTCGCGGTAGCAATTGACGACAGCTGCCAAGCCGTCAGTGTCTGGAGCGGAGTGGACGCCTTCCGACGACCCGAATCTCAGGACGCTGCGCACGAAATACCGCTTCTATCTGCAGCAGCTCGAGGCCGTGGGCCCGTCGTTGAGCTACTGATGAGCCCGGCTTTGGTCTAGTCTCTAGTTGCGCAGGCTGAACACGAATGGCGCCGTTCGGCTCTGGCGCGAACCGAGTTCCGGCGGCGGTGCCGGCACTGTGGCGCCTTGCAGCACCGCCAGTGCGGCGCGGTCCAAATCCGCATCTCCGGACGAGCGAGAGAGCCTGGCGGACAGGACCCGGCCGGACGAGTCGACCGTGAAGGCGACATACGGCTTGCCTTCCACCCGGCGAGCCTTGGCCGAACTGGGATAGCGCGTGTGCCGCTTGATCCAAGCGCCCAGACGCGAGTCCCACTTGCTGGCGTCGCCGGAGCGCGTTGTCGGTGCTGCCGACTTCGGCGCTGCGGTCCTGGGTGCGGGCTTTGCATCGGTACTTGCGACGGTTGCCGTCCTCGGCGGCGGCGCCTTCTCCTTCTTCGACGGTGGCTTGGGCTTTTCGACAGGCTTTTGCGGCTTGGCCTCGATTGGTTTCTTGTCCTTCACCACC
This sequence comes from Mesorhizobium sp. M0051, assembly GCF_040323235.1. Taxonomy (NCBI): domain Bacteria; kingdom Pseudomonadati; phylum Pseudomonadota; class Alphaproteobacteria; order Hyphomicrobiales; family Phyllobacteriaceae; genus Mesorhizobium; species Mesorhizobium sp. M0051. The sequence continues at coordinate 158,727 of NZ_JAMYUT010000011.1, read as the reverse complement.
TCGACCGGTTTCGGCTGCGGCAAGGGAATGACGACCTCGGGTGTGACAGCCTCCACAACATCCGGAACGGCCTCATCCGGCGGCGGCTGGTCGACCTGTTCAGCCATTTCGGTCTGGGTGGGCTCGGCCTCGTCGGGGGCGACGGCTTCCGTCTGTTCGATAACCGGCTCCGCCTTCTCGACCGGCGCTTCAGGCGTCGGCTCGGTCGTCGGTGTTGGATCGGCCTGATCTGATGTCACCGCGTTCGGCGCTGCAACCTGTTCCTCCACGGCCGGCATCACCGCCATCGGCGCCAGCTCGATCACCAGGGCCGGTGGCGGACCGCCGTCCGGGTCGGTGACCATCGTGAAATTCTGCACGGCATAGGCGACCGCGACATGCGCTCCGAGAACCAGCGCGGCGGCACTGGCCCACAAGCCAAGGTCGCGCCAGCCGAAGCGCGATAGCTGGACCGAGGGCAAGGCGGCCGCTTGCATCATGGCGCCGCTGCACCAGTGGCTGCCGGCGCCGCCTCCAGGCCAACGAGCGCGATCTTCAGATAGCCGGCGCCGCGCAGCAGGTTCATCGCGTCCATCAGGTCGCCATAGGCGACCGCCTTGTCGGCACGCAGGAAGATGCGCGTCTGCTTGTCGCCTTTTGTCCTGCTGTCCAGCGTCGCGGCGAAAGCCGGGCGCGGCACGCTATCGTTGCCGATCGCCAGCGTCAGGTCGTCCTTCAGCGTCAGGAACAGCGGCGTTTCGGGCCGCGGCGCGGGCGTTGCGGTCGAGCCCGGCAGGTCGACATTGACATCCACCGTCGCCAGCGGTGCGGCGACCATGAAGATGATCAAAAGGACCAGGATGACATCGATGAAGGGGGTGACGTTGATCTCGTGGCTCTCCTCGAGATCGTCATCCATGGTCTGTCGGATTCTGCTGCCCATGGCGCTACTCCGCCGCCAGCGCCGTTGCCGGCCCGACCGTGCGGAAGTCGAGGTCGCGGCTGACCAGCCGTTCGACACCCGCCGAGGCATCGGCGAGGATCTGGCGGTAGCCGGCTATCGAGCGGGCAAAGACGTTGTAGACGACGACGGCCGGTATTGCCGCGACAAGGCCCATCGCCGTGGCAAGCAGTGCCTCGGCGATACCTGGCGCGACCACGGCGAGATTGGTGGTCTGCGCCTGAGAGATGCCGATGAAGGCGTTCATGATGCCCCACACGGTGCCGAACAGGCCGACGAAGGGCGCGGTCGAGCCGATCGTCGCCAGCACACCGGTGCCTCGCGACATGCGCCGCGACGCCGCCGCCTCGATGCGCGACAGCCGTGAGGTGACGCGCTCCTTCAGCCCGTCGCCCGAGACATGATCGAGAGCGCCGGCCGAAAGCGCGGTCTCCTCCTCGGCCGCCCGCACCAGAAGCGCGCCGGGGCCGCCGCTGCGGTCGAGCGCACGGCTGGCCTGGCTCAGCGTGGCGGCATCGCCGATTGCCCGGACGGCGCGGCGGATGCGCAGCTTGCCACCAAAAATCTCGAGCGATTTGGCCAGCCATATCGTCCAGGTGACGAGTGAGGCAAAGGCCAGCCCGATCATCACCGCCTTGACGATGATATCGGCCGCCATGAACATGCCCCATGGCGACAGATCATGCGGCAGGGTCGACTCCATCGCCGTTGAAAGGCCAGTCTCGCCCGGCAGGGTCGCGTTCGGCTGGTTGGCTGGCTGCGGCGGCGCGACTGCCGGTGCAACGGGCGCTGGCGGCGCGGCGGGCGCTTCGATCGCGGGCGCGCCCCTGACCGGTTGCTCCTGGGCGGTCGCGCTACCCACCGACAGGATGACGGATGCGACCAACGCCGCCAACAAACCATATCTAGACAACAGCGTCTTCCTTGTTCTCACAGCGGCCAGCCGCTTTCTATTTCCCACCGCTGCATCAAATCTCGTCACTGCACGTAACCGACGGGCTGGCCGGTGACGGGGTGCGCGAACACGCCCATCTCCACGCCGAAAATGCCTTTCAGCACATCGCTTCGCATGATCTCGCCAGGCGTGCCGCGCGTCAGCAGCTTGCCGTCCTTAAGCGCGATCAGCTCGTCGCAATAGCGCGCCGCCATGTTGGGATCGTGCAGCACCACCACCACGCAAAGGTCACGTTTGCGGCTGAGATTTCGGACCAGCCTGAGCACCTCGACCTGATGGGCGATGTCGAGTGCCGAGATCGGCTCGTCGAGCAGCATGACGCCGGCATTCTGTGCCACCAGCATGGCCAGCCAGGCGCGCTGGCGTTCTCCGCCGGACAATTCGTCCACCAGCCGGTCGGCAAAGCCTTCCATGTCGGTCAGGGCCAGCGCCCCGTCGACATGCTGCCTGTCCTCGGCACGGAAACGGCCAAGCGCGCCGTGCCAGGGATAGCGCCCGAGCGTCGCCAGTTCGCGCACGGTGAGACCGGTCGCCGCCGGCGTCGTCTGCGGCAGATAGGCAAGCGCGCGAGCGAACTCGCGGGCGCCCCATTGCGGCAGCGGACGCCTGGCGAAGGTGATGGCGCCCGAGCTTGCCGGCTGCTGGCGCGCCATGAGCTTGATCAGCGTCGACTTGCCCGAACCATTGTGGCCGATCAGCCCGTAGACGCGCGAGCGCTCCAGTTCGAGCGAGACCGGACCGAGCAGGGTCCGCGCGCCGACGGCAAAGCGCACCGCATCGATATGGAAGGCAGTCTGGGCATCAATTCCAGCCACGGTCATGGCATCTCTCCAATGCGGCCGCTTGCATCTCCAGATTCCGGCTTTCGGCAAGCCGATGCCCGGTTGACTAGGAAACATGACGTTGCTAGTCAACATTAAAGATGACTGCAACGATCAACAAATCGCCGTAACCTTCCGCACCTCGGCACTCTGCCGCTTCGCGTTGGGCTGCCACGCCGGTGGACGGCTGCTGCTTCGCCGGTCAGGATGGGCCCCGCAAATCGGTGAGGAGAGCCCAAAATGATCAAGGCGAGACCCTTCGACTTCCCCTTTGACGGCAGGCTGGTGGCCGAAAACACGGCACTGATCGTCATCGACCTGCAGCAGGATTTCCTGTCGACGACGGGTTACTTTGCCAGGCAGGGATATGATCCCGCACCGCTCAGGGCGATCCTGCCGACAGTGAGCCGGCTGATCGCCGCTGCCCGCAAGGCTGGCATAAGGGTCATCCACACCAGGCAGGGCTATCGGGCTGACATGGCCGACATGACGCCCTACGAGAAATGGCGCCGCAAGCGCGCCGGGCTCGAAGGCACCGAAATCCTGCTGCGCTCGGGCCCGGGGTTCCAGATTGTTCCGGAGATCGACGTGGCGCCGCAGGACATCATCGTCGACAAGACCTGCAACAGCGCCTTTACCTATACGGATTTCGAACTTGTCCTGCGCGCGCAAGGCATCACGCATCTGCTGTTTTCAGGATGCACAACGGACGTCTGCGTCCACACCACGCTGCGCGAGGCTTGCGACCGCAATTTTCAATGCCTGACGATCTCGGATGCCTGCGCCAGCGGCGACCAAAGGGCCCACGAAGCCGCGCTGCACATGGTGACGGTCGAGGACGGCGTCTTCGGCGCGCTGGCGGATTCAGCCGCCGTCATAGAAGGCCTGTCGCGGCTTGGCGACAGGCCTGAAGCACCGAAGGGCTGAAGGCCCTCAGCCCGCTGCGCGCGTCTCAATACTCGCGCGCGGCGCAAACGCCCCGGGCTGGAATGCGTCCGTTTCGCGGCGCACCAGCGAATTGCGCAGCAGGGCGATCGTTTCCCGGCCAACGGTGGCGATCTCACGCGGCGTGTCGACGCCGACAATCATGAATTCATCGATCCCGAGAGCCGCATAGGCAAGCAGCGACAGGGCGGCCTGGGCCGGCGGGCCGGCCACGTCGACCGCCTTGAGGCCGGGGGCGGAAGCACCCTGGTGGATCCTGACCGGAAGCGCAAAGCGCAATTTGCCCGCCCGGCCGTGTTCGGCGGCCGCGACCCGCACCCGCTCCATGGACTGCCGGACTTCGTCGATCGAGCCCGGCGCCAGTTCGAAGACATCGGCATGCCGGCCAGCCACCTTAACTGCCGTCCCGGATTGCCCGCCCATGCGGATGATCAGGTCGGCGCCGTGCGGACCCTTGCGCGGCACGTAGCCGCCTTTGATGCTGTAGAACGCGCCTTCATGGTCGAAGGGCCGGTCGTTCGACCAAAGCCGCTTGAGCAGCACCAGATATTCGTCGATGCGCTGCCAGATGACGGTGTGGCCGACCGGCCGTGTTTCGGCGTCGGCGTCGCTCAGCGGCTCGCTGATCATCCGCAGCACCAGCCGCCCGCCGCTTTTCCTATCGATCGACGCAAGCTGGCGGGCCGCGACTGTCGGTTCAACCACGCCCGCCCAGTGCGTTAGCACGACTTCCAGCGACAAGGTCCGGTCCAGCACCTGGGCAGCAAGATCCATATTGGTCAGCAGCCCGGCCGAATCGTCGACGACGATCTTGCGGAAACCGCCGTCCTCGATGAGTCCGAGCTTGGTCGCGGTCTCGGCGAAGTCATAGAAAAAGGGAACTGCAGCGTCGGCGGTCTTGCCGGGAACATGCGTGAACTCGATCGGCATTGCCATCTCCTCAATTGTGTCGGGCGCGCGCAAGCGCACCGAGGATTCGGTTCATTCAACTCCGATTGCCTGGAAGCGGTGGGGCAGCTAACCCCGGTCGATCTGACGAACGCTAGGGGATGAGGCCCAGAACAACGGCCCCGGTGAACACAAACGCAAGGGCAAAGACCACATAGGCGAAAGCGCCGGCATAGGCCGGGCGGAAGGTCTGGGCATTGGCCAGCCTCTGGCCGCTGCGATCCGTCTGGGCGTTCTGGATATAGGACATATCTGCCTCCGTCTCGCCGGTTAATCTATAAAACTTGTAGACTTTGTCGATTGCTATTTTCGCACCTTAGATAGAATAATTTTCTCATTTATGTTCGAAAATTGGTTGTCACTTGCTGAGCGCGTATGATCGAGCAAGCGGCCGAACATGGCATGTCCAAATCGCCTGTGCGTGGGATGGACCTATGGCCGTGTCCCTGCTGCACCCAATTCGTGCGTTGGCTGCCCGCTGCGAGCGCGGTAGCATCGCCCAACCATGCAGAGCGGAATCGTCAAATAGGGAGCGAGGCAATGGGCACAAGACTGGCCGGCAAGGTCGCTATCATTTCAGGCGGCGCGACGGGAATGGGCGGGGCGGCCTCGGAACTGTTTGCGGCGGAAGGCGCCAAGGTGGCGATCATCGACCGCAATAACGAGGCCGCTGTCGCAACCGCGGCGGCGATCCGGGAGCGTGGCCATGTCGCCGCGCATTTCGTCGCCGACGTCTCCGATGAAGGCCAGGTCGAATCGGCCGTGAAGGGCGCGACTGAAAAGTTCGGTCCGGTCACCGTGCTGTTCAACCATGCCGGCACCATCGTCATCAAACCCTTCCTGGAGACGACGGTACAGGAATGGGATTGGCTGCATGCCGTCAATGTGCGCTCGATGTTCCTGATGACGCGCGCCGTGCTGCCCGGCATGATCGCGGCGGGCGGCGGCTCGATCGTCTGCACCTCGTCGATCTCGGCGGTGGCGGCGACGCCGAACGAAGTGCTCTACGACACCACCAAGGGCGCCTGCCACATGTTCGCGCGCGCCATCGCCGTCGAGTTCCGCGACCGCAACATCCGCTGCAACGCCGTATGTCCCGGCTTCATCCGCACGCCGCACGGCTTGCGCGAGGTCGCCGATTTGGGCAAGCTCGGCATCGATGTCTCCGACGCCGCACTGGCCGTGCAACAAGGCCGCATCGGCGAGCCGGAAGAGGTGGCCAAGGCAGCGCTGTACCTGGCCAGCGACGAGTCGAGCTTCGTCAACGGCACGCATCTGTTCGTCGACAACGGCTTTACAGCGATGTGAGGTTTCTAGAATCCAGGTTCCTCGCTCCCAGGGACAGCTTGGCGCCCTTCCTCTACCCCGTCGATCGGGGGAGAGGTGTCGAGCGCAGCTCAACGGGGCGGGGGTCGACCGTTGGCGCGGCACAGGAAGGTTCTTGCACCTTGGTCCCCTTTCAATATCCGTTGGCGACCGTTGCCAGGTGGTTCCCCCACTCCGTCGCTGCTTCGCAAAGGAAGGGACACCAAGCCCTGCTCGCCTACCGCTCTTCCCGTCGAAATGGCTTGAGCAGCGCCGAGGGCGCCACCGCATTGCGCGACATCACCGCCATGGCGACGATGGTGAAAATGAAGGGCAGCATCAGGAACGTTTCGTAGGGGATGTGCCCGAGCCCGCTGGCCTGCATGCGCAGCTGCAAGGCATCGACAAAGGCGAACAGCAGCGCGGCCCCTGCCGAGCGCCACGGATCCCAGCGGCCGAAGACGACCAGTGCGATCGCCACCCAGCCGCGCCCCGACACCACGCCGAAGGTGAAGGCGTTGAACTGCGCCATCGACAGGAAGGCGCCGGCAAGCCCCATCAGCGCGCCGCCGAGGACAACCGCCTGGAAGCGTGTGGCGATGACGCTGACACCGGCCGAATCGGCGGCGCGCGGGTTTTCACCGACCATGCGCACCGACAGGCCCCAAGGCGTGCGGTAGAGCACGAAGGCGGCCAGTGGGATCGCAAGGATCGCCATGTAGACCAGCGCAAACTGGTTGAACACCGCCGGCCCGAGCACCGGGATGCCGGAGAGGACGGGGATCGGCAGCGTCTCGAACCCCTTGATGCTGGGCGGCACCGACTGCTGGCCAAAGATCAGCCGGTAAAGGAAGTAGGCAAGGCCCGACGAGAACAGCGTCACGCCGATGCCGCAGACATGCTGGCTCAAGCCCAGCACCACGGTGAACAACGCATGGAGCGCGCCCATCAGCATGCCGGTCAGTACCGCCGCCAGCACGCCGAGCCACAGGCTGCCGCTGAGGCTGGCGGCGGTGAAGCCGGTCATCGCCGACAAAAGCATGATGCCTTCGATGCCAAGATTGAGCACTCCGGCGCGCTCGGAGAACATTTCGCCGAGCGTCGCAAACGCCAGCGGCGTGGCGATGCGAATGATGGCGGCGAGGAAGCCTACCTGAAAGATCTGTTCGAACACCGCGCTCATCGGGCAGCCCCGACGCGACGGATGCGATAGGCGGTGAACAGCAGCGCCACCAGCATGGCGAGCAATGCGGTGCCCTGGATGACGTCGCTGAGGAACGCCGGCACCCCGGTTGCGCGCGACATCGCCTCGGCGCCGGTCATGACGGCGGCCAGGAAGATCGCCGCCGGCACGACACCGAGCGGATTGAGCCGCGCCAGCATGGCAACGACGATTCCGGAATAGCCATAGCCCGGCGAGATGTCGCTCATCACCTGGAAATGCACGCCGCCGACCTCGCCGACGCCGGCCAATCCGGCCAGTGCGCCAGACAGCAGAGCGGTGGAGATCAGCACGCGCTCGACATGGATGCCGCCATATCTGGCCGCTTCCTGGTTTTCCCCGGTGACCCTGATCCTGAAACCGAGCGTCGTGCGCACGATCAGGAACCAGATCAGCGGCGCCGTGATCAGCGCCACGACGACGCCGAGATGCAGCCTTGTGCCTTCGAGCAGCACCGGAAAATTGGCCGAATCCTCGATCGGCGGTGAGATCGGATAGCCGCTGAACGTGTCCTTCCACGGCCCCTCGATCAGAGCCATCAGTGCATAGTAGATTACTGAGTTGAGCAGCAGCGAACTGACGACATCGTCGACCTTGAATTTCACCCGCAGCGTGGCGGGAACAAGTGCTACCGCAGCGCCGGCCGCAGCCCCGGCCACCGCCATCAAGAACATGGCGAGCGGCCCCGGCATGGGGATCGCGCCGACAAAGCAGCTGGCCACGGCGCCGGCCAGCAATTGACCCTCGGCGCCGATGTTCCAGAATTTGGCCCGGAAGGCGACCGCGACCGCCAGTCCGGTGAAGATCATCGGTGCTGCACGCACCATGGTTTCGGTAATGGCATAGCTATCGCCGAGAGATGCCGTGAACATCACGCCATAGGATTCGAGTACGCCGGCACCGGCTAGCGCGATGAGCCCGCTGCACAGGACAAGCGTGGCGCCGATCGCCAGCAGCGGCAAAGCCAGATTGAACCAGGCAGGAGTGCTTGCGCGGACTTCCAGGCGGAACATTAGGCGGCACCCTCTGTTCGGTCTGTCGAACAAGGATTCTGACGAAGAGGAACCCCCACCCCTAGCCCCTCCCCACAAGGAGGGGAACTCTCGGAGGCGCTGACCACGACAAAACGGCTGAAGTTTGGGCTCGGAAGCTGTGTGAACGGCGCGCGGCAGCATCCCCCTCGCCCTTGTGGGGAGGGGTTAGGGGTGGGGGTCAGCGCCGCCAGAAGGTTCATCTAGACTCTCCCCCCGCCCCGGTCATCATTAGGCCGAGCCGCGCGATCGTCGCATCGGCGCTGTCGAGCGCGCCGACGATGCGGCCCTCATACATCACAGCGATGCGGTCGCAGAGCACCAGCAGCTCTTCGAGATCCTCGCCGATGACGACGATGCCGCAGCCCTTCGCCCGCATGTCGAGGAATTTCTCGTGGATGAAGCGGGCGGCTCCGATATCAAGGCCGCGCGTCGGCTGCGAGACAACAAGCACCTTCGGATCGAAGGCCAGTTCGCGCGCCAGCAGCGCTTTCTGCAGATTGCCGCCGGACAGCGCGCCGGCGCGGGTCATCGGCCCGGGGCACCTGATATCATAGGCCTTGATCTGTTCTTCCGCGAAGGCGCGGATCGCATCCGGCTTGAGCAGGCCCCTGCTGCTGAAAGCGGCGGTGCCGATGCGCGGCAGCACCATCGAATCGGCAAGCGGCAGGTTGGTGACCAGGCCTGTCGTCATGCGGTCTTCCGGGATGCGGCCAAGGCCAAGCGCCTGCACCTCGCGCGGCGAGAAGCGTGTGACCTTGCTGCCGGCGATCGTCATCTGGCCGGCGTCAAGCACACGCGTCCCGGAGATCACCTCCGCCAAGGCACGCTGGCCGTTGCCCGACACGCCGGCAATGCCGAGGATCTCACCGGCACGAACGGCAAGCGACACGTCGCGCAGCGGCGTACCCGAATGATGCGATGTCGAGATGCCCTTGAGAGTGAGCACATCAGCACCGGGCGTCGATGGTCCCCGCGCCGGCGGCACGATCTCGTGTCCGCACATCAATTGCGCCATTGCGGCCGATGTCGTGTTGGCGGGGTCATCGACCCGACCGGCAACGCGGCCATGCCGCAGCACCGTGCAGCGATGCGTCAGCGCCCGCACCTCGTTGAGCTTGTGCGAGATGAAGATGATGCCGAGACCTTGCGCCGCCATCGAGCGCAATGCCGAAAACAGTCCGTCGACCTCGCTCGGCGCCAGCACCGCCGTCGGTTCGTCGAGGATCAGCAGCCTGGCGCCGCGAAACAGCGCCTTGACGATTTCCAGCCGCTGCTGTTCGCCGACCGACAGCGCCGAGACCGGCAGGTCCGGGTCAAGTGTGAGGCCATGTTGGCGGCCGATCTCTGCCAGCCGTGCCAGCCCACCGGCGCGGTCGATCCGTCCTGTCTTGCCGGGAATGCCGATCAGAAGGTTTTCCAGCACAGTGAGCCGCGGCGCGAGATGAAAATGCTGGTGCACCATGCCAATGCCGGCAGCCAGCGCGTCGGCCGAACTGGTGATCCGCACCGGTTGGCCCTGGATGAGAATCTCGCCGGCGTCGGGCGCATAGGCGCCGAACAGCACGTTCATCAGCGTCGTCTTGCCGGCGCCGTTCTCGCCCAGCAATCCGAGGATCTCGCCGGGAGCGACGCTAAGGTCGATAGCCTCGTTGGCCTTGACCGCGCCAAAGCTCTTGGTGATGCCGCGCATTTCGATGAGTGGGGCGGGCAAGGGCAAGGATGCTCCTGATCGGAATTGGAATCGACGGATGGGGCGGCGCTGCACCCCCCTCTGGCCTGCCGGCCATCTCCCCCTCAAGGGGGGAGATCGGATGTCACTTTCGGCCTTCGCCAATTTTCCGCCCTGAAAAAACAGCGCGTCAACGAAGCTGCCAATCTCCCCCCTTGAGGGGGAGATGTCCGGCAGGACAGAGGGGGGCGCCTAGCACCACCCCTAAAGGCCGGCCATCAATCCGAAACCGGCGTGTTTTCATCCACGTCGACGCGGAAATTGCCTTCCAGAATCTCGGCCTTCTTCTTCTCGACCAACTCCTTGACGTCCGCCGGCAGCGTCTTGTCGAACTTGTGGTAGGGCGCGAGGAACGAGCCGCCCTTGGCCATCCGCGAGAAATCGCCATAGTCCTGCGCGGTGAAGACGCCGGCCTTGACCAGTTTGATCGCCTGCTCGACCGTCGGATACATGTCCCAAACGGGACCGGTGATCACCGTGTCAGGGCCGAGGCTTGACTGGTCGGACATGTTGGAGATGGCGAGGATCTTCTTGTCCACAGCCGCTTCGATGACGCCGAAGCGCTCGGCGTAGATGACGTCGGCACCGGCGTCGATCTGCGCGACCGCCGCTTCCTTGGCCTTTGGCGGATCGAAGAAGGAACCGATGAAGGCGACCTTCTTCTTGATGTTGGGATTGACCTCCTTGGCGCCGGCGAAGAAGGCATTGACCAGCCGGTTCACCTCCGGAATGCCCATCGCCGCGACCGCGCCGATCGTGCCCGACTTCGACATCTTGCCGGCGATCATGCCGGCGAGATAGGCCGGCTCGTGGATCCAATTGTCGAAAACGCCGAAGTTGGGTTCCGCAGGCCCGGCACCCGAGCCGAACAGGAAAGCGGTCTTCGGGAACTGCTTGGCGGTGCGGCGCGACTCGCGCTCGGCGGCGAAGGCATCGCCCAGCACCAGCTGATAGCCGCCTTGCGCATATTCGCGCATGACGCGGCTGAAATCGGCGGTCTGTACCTTTTCCGACCATTTGTATTCGATGCCGAGTTCCTTCTCGGCCTTCTGCAGGGCGACATGGATCTGGTTGTCCCATGGCTCCTCGATCGGCGTGGCGAAGATCGCCGCCACCTTCAGCTTCTTGTCCTTGCCGAAGGCAGCGCCCGGCAGCATCGCTGCGGCCAAGCCAAGTGCGCCGAGTTCCAGCACGTTGCGCCGCGAAATCCCTTCGCGTTTTACCTGGACTCTATTCTTTCGATTTTCCATTGCATTCCCCTCTGTTCGACAGCCGTGTCGAGCCGGCTGTTCGTGAAAATATTCAGACGGGGAACTATGGAACGACGCTGAACTTTTGTCCACGCGGTCAAATTTGGCAAGGCCTGTGATCAAACCCGTTCGAGCGCGATCGCGATACCCTGGCCGACGCCGATGCACATGGTTGCCAGCGCAAAACGGTCGCCACGCTCGCGAAGTTCCAGCGCAGCCGTTCCGGATATGCGTGCGCCCGACATACCCAGCGGGTGGCCGAGCGCGATGGCGCCGCCATTCGGATTGACGTGCCCGGCATCCTCGGCGATGCCGAGCTGGCGCAGCACGGCGATGCCTTGCGAGGCAAAGGCCTCGTTGAGCTCGATGACGTCGAACTGACTTGGCGTCAGCCCGAGCCGGGCGCAAAGTTTTTGCGTCGCCGGCGCCGGGCCGATCCCCATAATGCGCGGCGCCACGCCTGCGGCGGCACCGCCAAGGATGCGAGCGATCGGCGTCAGGCCATATTTCTTGATGGCAGCCCCCGCGGCAACGATCAGCGCCGCCGCCCCGTCATTGACGCCCGAGGCGTTGCCGGCCGTCACCGTGCCGCCCTGCCGGAACGGCGTCGGCAGCTTGGCCAGCGCCTCGACGGTGGTGCCGGCACGAGGATGCTCATCCTTGGCGACGACAACCGCATCCCCTTTGCGCTGCGGGATCGTCACGGGGGTGATCTCCTTGGCCAGCCTTCCATTGGCTTGCGCGACGACTGCCCTGTCCTGGCTGCGCGCGGCAAAGGCATCCTGGTCCGCGCGGGAGATGGCGAACTCTTCCGCAACGTTCTCGCCGGTCTCCGGCATCGAATCGACGCCATACTGGCTCTTCATCAGCGGGTTGACGAAGCGCCAGCCGATGGTGGTGTCGTAGATCTCGGCATTGCGCGAGAACGCCGTGTCGGCCTTGGGCATGACGAAGGGCGCGCGGCTCATCGATTCGACGCCGCCCGCGATCATCAGTTCCGCCTCGCCGGCCTTGATGGCGCGCGCGGCAATGATCAGCGCATCCATGCCCGAACCGCACAGGCGATTGACGGTCGAACCCGGAATCTCCTTCGGCAGTCCGGCCAGCAACAGCGCCATGCGCGCAACGTTGCGGTTGTCCTCGCCGGCCTGGTTGGCACAGCCATAGACGACATCGTCGACCGCCTGCCAGTCGATGCCGGGATTGCGCTCGACCAGCGCTCTTAGGGGTATGGCGCCGAGGTCGTCGGTACGCACCGACGACAGCGAACCGCCGAAACGGCCGATCGGCGTGCGGATGTAGTCGCAGATATAGGCCTCGGCCATGTCCTGCAGCCTTTGCTTTTCCGGTTCCCTCATGCGCCGCCTTGGTGCGGGCCTGCAGGTCGCGCAATGTAGTGAGTTCGAGTTCGCTTGGCGCCGGTGTTTCGTCAAGCGCCTCGGCGAACTTAACCACCCAGCCACAGCTCTCCCGCACCTGTTCGCGTGTGACGCCGGGATGCAGCGACACGACCGTGAATTCCTTGGTCACGGGATCCGGTTTCCAGATGGCGAGATCGGTGATCAGCAAGGTCGGGCCAGCGGTGTCGATGCCAAGGCGTTGGCGATGATCGCCCCCCTCGCCATGGCCAAAGGAGGTGAAGAAGTCGATCTTCTCGACCATGCCGCGCTTGGTCTGCGCCATGGTGATGTAGGTTTCCTTCGACGAGGTCGCGATCTCCGGCGCGCCGCCGCCGCCGGGCAGCCGGGTCTTGGGGCGAAAATAGTCGCCGATGACCGTGGTGTTGATGTTGCCGAACTTATCGAGCTGCGCCGCTCCGAGGAAGCCGATCGAGATACGGCCGCCCTGCAGCCAGTAGCGGAACATCTCCGGCACCGCGACGGTGGTGACCGCGGTCTCGCACAATTCGCCGTCGCCGATCGACAGCGGCAGCACGTCGGGCGCGGTGCCGATCGTGCCGCTCTCGTAGATCAAGGTGATGTCAGGCGCGTGTGTCAGCCGCGCTACATTGCAGGCAGCGGACGGCGCGCCGATGCCGACGAAGCAGACATCGTCATTCCGCAGCGCCCGGCTGGCGGCGATGGTCATCATCTCGTTGGGGGTGAACGACAGCTCGCTCATGTCGGTTTCCTCAGATGCTCGACCCGCCCGGCGAAGTCGTCGGCGCTCTTCTCGATAACGTTGGCCTGCATCCACGCCTGGAATTTCTCGCGGTCGGCGGCGACCTCGTCCCATTCGAGATAGGCGGCATTGTCGCGCGCATAATAGCCATGCGCGTAGGACGGATGCGAGCCGCCGGGTACGACGGATATCGCAGCGATCGTCCAGCGCGGCAGCACGGTCAGGTTGGGGTGCAGATCGTCGAAATTGTCGACCACTTCCTCGACCGTCACCACCGCCCGTTTGGCCGCCAGCACAGCTTCCTTCTGGATGCCGATAATGCCTTCGACCAGTATATTGCCCTTCCTGTCGGCCTTCTGCGCATGAACGAAGGTGACGTCTGGCCGGATCGAAGGAACGGCCGCCAGCACCTCGCCGGTGAACGGACAAGAGACCGATTTGATGTTCGGATTGACCGTCGCCAGCCCAGTGCCGCGATAGCCGCGAAACACCGCGCAAGGCAGGCCGGCAGCACCTGCCTCATAGGCGTTGGCCATGCCGGCATGGCTGTGCTCCTCGACCTCGAGCGCGCGCGGATAACCGTTCTCGATGGCATCGCGGGCGCGCCGCAGCAGGCCAACGCCGGGATTGCCGAGATAGGAGAAGACGATTTTCTTCGCCATGCCCATGCCGATCATCTGGTCGTAGATCAGGTCCGGCGTCATGCGGATCAATGTCAGGTCGCGAAACCCCTGGCGGATCGCCTCATGCGCCGCCGCCGTCGGGATCAGATGGGTGAAACCCTCGAAGGCAGCGGTGTCGCCATGGTTCAAATTCTCCGCAACGGCCTGTTTGAGCGGCAGGAACTTGACCATCGCATCGGCTCCGGATTCAAAAAGGTCGTATTGCGAACACGTGTTTCGTATGTGCAGTTAGCATCTACTACATCAGGTTCGTCATCCTCGAGCGACGATGACACCGACGAAGTCCTCAATGCTTAATCCGATCACGCATTGCGTACCACAGCATCCCCAGCACATAGAGCGGACCGCGCAGCGCCGTGCCGCCGGGGAATGGCATTGGGGTCAGCGTCGAGAACAGGTCGAGCCGCGAGGCATCGCCGGTCATCGCTTCGGCCAGCAGCTTGCCCGACAGCGTCGACAGGATGACGCCCTTGCCGGAATAGCCGTGCGCGAAATAGACCTCGCCATAGTGTCCGACATGCGGCAGCCGCGATGTCGTCACCGACACCAGCCCGCCCCAGGCATGATCGATGCGGCAGTCCTTCAGCTGTGGGAAAGTGGCTTCCATATGCGGCCGCACGAAGCCGGCAATGTCGGCCGGCGGCGACGGCGTGTAGCGCTCGCCGCCGCCAAACAGCAGCCGTCCATCCGCCGACATCCGGTAGTAATTGACGACGAAACGCGTGTCGGATACCGCGACATTGGCCGGGATGACATTGCATTTGCCTTCCAGCGGCTCGGTGGCGACGATGTAGTTGCCGACCGGCATGATGCGACTGTTGACGCGCGGCTCCAGTCCGTTGAGCAGTGCATCGCCCGCCAGCACGACGTGTTTTGCCCGGACAGAGCCGTTTGATGTCGAGACCCGGATCGAAGGCTCGCGCTCCAGCCGCACGGCCACCGAATTCTCGTGGATGGTGACGCCGGCAGCAATCGCGGCGCGGGCGAGGCCGAACGTATAGTTCAGCGGATGCATGTGGCCACCAAGCGGCTCGTACATCGCGCCGTGATAGGGCGTATCGACCTTGCTACGTGCCTCCGCCGCTGACAGGATTTCGGCGTGCGGGAACTTCATCACCGTGGCCAGGCACTCAGCCTCTTCCTCGATCTCCCTAAGATCGGAGCCGTTGACCGCACCGACCAGATGGCCGGTCAGCCTGAGATCGCAATCAATCGCGTGGCGCTCGATGATTTCGAGCACCAGCCCGCGCGCCTCGAACGCAAGATCGAACAGCGCCTTTGCCCGCTCGGGCCCGTAGAGCCTGACCAGGCCCTTGGCGCCCTTGCGCAGGCCTGGGATCATCTGGCCGCCATTGCGCCCTGAGGCGCCCCAGCCGATCTTTCCGCCTTCGAGCAGCACCACCTTCAAGCCGCGCTCGGCAGCGTGAAGGGCGGCGGACAGGCCGGTGCAGCCGCCGCCGACCACCACCAAATCGGCGTCGACATCTCCCTGCAGGGCGGCGTGGTCAGGTGACGGATTTGCCGTCGCGACATAGTAGGATTTGCCGATATCCAAACCGGAATTAAAGCCCTCGGAATTGAAGCCCATCATCACACCTTGAGCAGCAGGTGGTCGCGTTCCCAGCTCGTCACCACGCCCTGGAACAGGTCAAGTTCGACGCTCTTGACGCGCAGATAGGTCTGGAAGAAATCCTCGCCGAGCAGCGCCCGCACCGGATCGCAAGCAGCGAAGCGGTCCAACGCCTCCTCCATGGTTTTCGGCAGCGTGCTTTTGATCTTGTAGGCGTTGCCAGACGCCTCGACCGACCGTGCCAGCTTCTGCTTGACGCCGAGATAGCCGGCAAGCAGCGAGCCGGCAATTGCCAGATAGGGATTGGAATCAGCACCCGGCAAGCGGTTCTCCACCCGCCGCGCGGCGCGACCACCGGCCGGCACGCGCAGGCCGCAAGAGCGGTTGTCGTGCGACCATTCGATGTTGGCCGGCGCACTGTGGTTCGGCCTTATGCGGCGGAACGAGTTCACGTTCGGGGCGAACAGCAGCATGATTTCGGGGACATATTTCTGCAGCCCGCCGATGAAATGGCCGAACATCTCGGTATCGCCATCATCAGTGTTGGCAAACAGCGTCTTGCCGGCCTCGTCGATGACCGACATGTGCAGATGCATCGAGCTGCCCGCCTGCGCCGCGATCGGCTTGGCCATGAAGGTGGCATGCATGCCGCTTTGCTGCGCGGATTGGCGCGTCAGCCGCTTGAACAACAACACCTTGTCGGCCAGCGGCAGCGCATCGCCATGCAGGAAGTTGATTTCCAACTGTGCCGTGCCTGACTCGTGGATCAGCGTGTCGAGCGGCAGCCCGGCCGCCGCCGCATAATCATAGATGCGGCGGATCACCGGCTCGAATTCCTCGAGCGCCGCCATGTCATAGGGATGCTGTACGGTTTCAGCGCGGCCATTGCTGCCGACTGGTGCGATCAGCGGCTGGCCGGGATCGGGATTGGGCGCGGTCAGATAGAATTCGAGCTCCGGCGCCACCACCGCCCGCCAGCCGCGTTGCTTGTAGAGATCGAGCACGGCCCGCAGCACATGGCGCGGCGAGGCCATCCATGGCCTGCCGTTCATGTGGAAAGCATCGGCAAAGACATAGGCCTTGCCGGCACCGGCGCCGGGCGCCAGGCAGAGCGTCGAAAGGTCCGGCACAATGCGCATGTCTGGGTCGGAATAGGCAAAACCCTCGTCGATCGAGCCGGAATAGCGGCCATCGATGCTGACCAGGAAGGCGCTGCTCGGCAGATAGAGCGCGCGGTCTTCCAGCGCCTGGAGGAACTTGGCCGTCGGTAGGGCCTTGCCGCGCAGGACGCCATTCATGTCGGGCACCAGGCACTCGACCTCGTTGATGCCGTGCTGGGCCAACCAGGCTTTGGGATCGTTGCGGCTGGAGAGCGAGATATTCGTGATTTGGTCAGGCATTTCGTTCATGTCCGTATCCGAGAGAGTATGGCTTGCGCGGCTACATCCGCTCCAGGTCGCAGCGTCATTTGGGCTGCATTGTCTCTGAGGCAGGCACGCATGGCGTCGTCGGCCAGCAGGCCGAGAATCGCTCTCTCAGTACTCCTTCGGTCCAGGCATCGCGGCCGATATGCTCGCCGACGCCAGTCTCGCCCGCACGGCGGGCCATGGCGTGCCCGTCCCCGGACCGGGCGCCTCTTACACGCAGTGCCTCCGCGAAGCCGACGCAATTCAATGCAGGTCCGAAACTCGCTTCGGGAAACAGCGCAATGGTCGGGCTGGCTTTACGCGTCAATTAATCCTCGTCATCCGGCCGGCGGATCATGCCGAACAGCGCGGGAGCGGAGAGCCGCAGACGAATGCGAAGCAGATCGGCAGCCAACTCATACTGCCGGCTTTCAAGATGGTCGAGTATATTCACGTGTTCGCGCAGCGATTGCTGCAACCGGAAGACATCGACGATGTCACGGTTGATGTCGGCCGCTGCTCGCTCTGGGTGCGGCGCAGACGCGAGAACTCGCGGGCAATGATCACCTTCGCAGACTGGTTGAAGACGGCCGGACCGGGAAACCAGCCCAATCATGGCCGGGAAACAGCAATGCCGCCGGGCGAGGCCCGGCGGCATCTTTATTAACTGGCTACCGCCGTTTCGGCGACGATTCGCTACGGCGTCGTTTCCGCTTCAATCGCGGCCGCCGTCTGGTCGATCTTATCGGCAAGGACGCCCTGGGCCCAGGCCGTGACCTCGTCGTCGACCGGCTTGTTGGCCATGTCCGTCAGCGCCGCGTCGAGCGATACATCGTCGGTGCCGACCGCTGCCGCCGTCGCCCCGTCATTGGCGGCGGTGACCTCTGCCTCCTGGGCAGTGATTTCGGCTTGCAGATCCGTTATCTTCCCAGGCAAGGCCGCCTGGTCTTCGGTCGACAGCGCGGCAATCTGCTCGGGCTTCAGCGACGTCAGCGCAGTCAACTGCGCATTCAGCGCATCCAGCTTGGCTTGGGCCGCTTCAGCCGCGGCCTGGGCGACCTTGGCTTTCGCGGACTGCGTCACGAAAGCCTGGATGGCAGCGAACTTCTTGCTCTTGGAGTTCATGTAAGCATTGATGTTACGCTGCAGCGAATTCAGCCGGCCAAGCTTGGCATGGATGTTCTTCTCCTTGGGCACGGACGAGACCTTTGTGGTCGTGTCGAGCGTGGTGTCGTCCGCTTCGGCCTTGGCCACCTGTCCAGGAGCGGACGACTTGCCGTGCGAAGCGCCGCTGTTGCCATGGCCGTTGCCATTGCCGCCACCGTGGCCATTTCCACCCCCATTGCCGCCGCCGTTACCGTGCCCGTTGCCGCCGGCTCCGGCTATCGCCGGAGACGCCAGGAGCGCCAACGCGGCAAGCGCCGCGAACAGAGTTTTTCGGTTTGTCATGATATCTCCTCGGGGAATCGCCACTCTTCGCCCAACCGCTAGCGACCGTCGTATGAGGAATTCCTAATTGTACAGAGTAAACTTTAGACAAATGCCGTCTCAATACGCGATCTGGAATCGCCGGCATGCGTAACCATCTGATATTTCAAAGGAATGTTCGACCATGGGCCGCCGTGGCACTGAAGTCCCATGCCGATCGGACCATAGTCTTGGCTACCGACCGGCAGCACGGAAAAGTCGTGGGGCAGTCTATCGCAAAGGCGCTGAAACAAAGAGCCTGGCGCCCAAATCATGGTCTCGGCCGATGCTCTCACCGCAAATCGCTGGCCGGCCTGTTCGCACGCTTCGTCGAGATCATCGACGCGCGTATCCGCTAAGTCCGCTATCCCTCGGCTTCCCAGGAACCGGTCTCGGCCATTCGCCTGAGCAACGGGGCCACGCGGAACACGTCCTTGCCAGTCCGCTGATGCCAGTACTCGAGCCGCTCGACGATCCTGGCCGCACCTTCGAGATCGGCCCAGAACATGGGGCCGCCCTTGCCGACGGGAAATCCATAGCCGTTGACCCAGACGACATCGATGTCGGACGCGCGGGCCGCGATCCCTTCCTCCAGGATCTTCGCGCCTTCGTTGATCAGGGGATAGAGCGTGCGCTCAGTGATTTCTTCCGCACTGATCGCGCGCGGAGCGATGCCCTTTTCGTCCGCCTTGGCGCGGATCAGCGCCTCGACTTTCGGGTCCGGAACCGGTGTGCGCGAACCGTTCTCGTAGAGATAGAACCCCTTGCCGGTCTTCTGGCCGAACCGTCCTTGCTCGCACAGCGTATCGGCGATGACGGCTGTCAGGCCGCGCGCCTTGCGGTTGCGCCAGCCAATGTCGAGTCCGGCGAGATCGCTCATCTGGAAAGGCCCCATCGGCCAGCCGAAATCGGCAAATGCCTGGTCGATCTGGCGTGGGGTAGCGCCTTCCAAAAGCAGCGCTTCCGATTCCAAGCCACGCGCCGCCAGCATGCGGTTGCCGACGAAGCCATGGCAGACGCCAACGACGACAGCCACCTTGCCGATCCGCCGCGCCAGGTCGACGACGGTCGCCAGCGCATCGGGCGCGGTCCTCTGCGCCCGCACGATCTCCAGCAGCTTCATGACATTGGCCGGCGAGAAGAAGTGCAGGCCGACCACATCCTGCGGGCGCGAGGTCGAGGTGGCGATTTCGTTGATGTCGAGATAGGAGGTGTTGGTGGCGAGGATCGCACCGGGCTTCGCCACCGCTTCGAGCTTGCCAAAGACTTCCTTCTTGACCGCCATGTCTTCGAACACCGCCTCGACGATCAGGTCGCAATCGGCGAGATCGGCATAGTCGGTGGAACCCTTGAACTGGGCGAGCCGCTGCTGCTTGGCGTCGTCGCTTAGCGAACCGCGCGTGACGGACACCGAATAGTTCTTGTCGATGGTTGCCAGCCCGTGCTGCAGGGCTTCCTGGCTGGTTTCCAGGAGGGTGACGGGGTAGCCGCCATTGGCGAAGGCCATGGCGATGCCGCCGCCCATCGTGCCGGCGCCGATGACTCCGACGCGGGCGATCCTGCGCTTGACGATGTCCTTCGCCGAAATTTTTGCCGCCTCACGTTCGGCGAAGAACAGATGGCGCTGCGCTCGCGACTGATCGCTGCCGACCAGTTTCACGAACAGCGCACGCTCAGCAGCCAGCGCCGCGTCGAAGGGCAGCGTGACGGCGTTGCGCACCGACAGCGCACAGGCGACCGGCGCCTCGAGGCCGCGCGCCTTCCTGGCGAGGTCCGCGGCCTCGGCGTCGAGAGCCGCGAGGTCGGTCTCTTTGAGCTCGTCATCGCGATCGCGCACCGGGGTGAAGGGACCACCCTTTCGGGCTATTTCCCTGGCGAAGTTCACGGCATGCGTGGTCAGATCGCCTTCGAAGACGGCATCGACCAGGCCGGCTTCATGCGCCTCGGCCGCGCCGATCGGCGCGCCGGAAACGATCATCTTCAACGCCTTCATCGCACCTACCAGGCGCGGCAGCCGCACCGTGCCGCCGCCGCCCGGCAACAGGCCGAGCTTGACCTCGGGCAGGCCGAGCTTTGCGCCGGCGTCGGCAACGCGGAAATGGCAGCCGAGCGCCAATTCCAGCCCGCCGCCAAGCGCGGTGCCATGAATGGCGGCGACCGTCGGCTTGGCGATGGTTTCCAGCGTTGCCACGATGGCGCGCAGCTCGGGCTGCTGCACCGGCTTGCCCAATTCGGTGATGTCGGCGCCGGCGACAAAGGTGCGGCCGGCACAAGCGATGACGATGGCGGCGACCGAAGCATCATCCCGCAAGCCGACCAGCGCCTGCATCAGCGGCTCACGGACATGAAAGCTCAGCGCGTTGACCGGCGGATTGTCGATGGTGACGATGGCGACATCCCCACCCCGGTTGACCCTGAGGAAATCGGACACGCAAAACCTCCCAGCAATGGTGAGCGGCTTGCGGCCGCGCGATCGGGATTTACAGCGCCTCGACGCGGATGGGAACCGGCTGCCTGGCTGGCATAATGATTAGCCGTTCGAGGTGCCTGGCCGCCATCATCTCCGAAGTAGCGATCCTTCACACCCCCTCTGCCCTGCCGGGCATCTCCCGCGCAAGGGGGGAGATTAGCAGCTTCTGCGTCTCGCTCACTTAGCAATGTTGGATATTGGCGAAAGCCGCGATAATGGCCGATCTCCCTCCTTGCGGGGGAGATGTCCGGCAGGACAGAGGGGGGTGCTGTCCCGCCAACGTCCCATGTCGTGCGCCCATCACATTCAGCGCAGCGCCTTCTGTCCGCCCGCCGCAGTGATGACGCCAACAATGATCAGCCCCGTCAGCAGCAATCGCACACCAGCACTGACGCCGAACGTGTTGAGCATGGTCAGCAAAAGCACCAGGAACAGCGCCGCGCCCCAGACGCCGGGGACATTGGCCTTACCGCCGGCCACCGACGTGCCGCCGATGACGACGACGGCGATCGAGGCCAGCAGGTATTCGTTGCCGATGTCGACATTGGCGCCTCGGAAATAGCCGGCGAGCAGCGCACCATCTATGCCGCCAAGCGCGCCCGACAGCATGTAGGTGAGGAAGCGGATGCGGCCGACATTGACGCCGGCGAGCCAGGCGGCGCGAATGTTCTGGCCGATGGCCAGCACCGAGCGGCCATAGACCATACGCTGCAGCGCGATGGCAGCTCCGACAGTGAACAGCACGGTGAGGATCGCCAGCACCGGAATGCCCAGCACCTGCCAGTTCGCGAAATCGGCGAAGCCTGGCGGCGGCTTGATCTGCAGCCCGCGCCCGTAGCTGATGTCGATCGACTGGATAATGAAGCTGGCCGACAGCGTTGCGATGATCGGCGGAATGCGCAGTGCCCAGATCAGCAGATAGTTGGCGGCGCCGATCGCCGCCCCGCAGGCAAGCGCCGCCAGCAGCCCGACCGCGATCATCGAATCGTTGCCGTCCATCACCTTCATGGCGACGGCACTGGCAAGGCCGATATTGGCCGGCAGCGACAGGTCGACATTGCCCGGGCCAAGCGTGATGACGAACATCTGGCCGACACCGACGATGACCGTGAACACCGCCAGCGACAGCGCGGCGGTCACCATGCCGCCGGCGCCGTAGCCGCCGGTGAAGACGATCGTCGCCAGCCAGACCAGCAAAGCGCCGAGAAACGACCAGATCCAGGGTTTGGTGAGCAGCGATTTCACCGATGCCATCGCTTACCTCTCCCTGCGGCTGATCAGCACCCGCGCCGCCAGCACGATGATCAGGATGGCGCCGTTGGCGGCCACCTGCCAGTCGGGTGGAATGTGCATGAAGGTGAGCAGCGGCGAGGCCGCCAGCGCCAGCGTCAGCGCGCCGATTACCGCGCCGATTGGCGACACCCGGCCGCCGACGAACTCGCCGCCGCCCAGGATGACGCCGGCAATCGCCAGCAGTGTGTAGCCATTGCCGATATTGGCGTCGGCCGAGGTGGTGATGCCGATCAGTGCCATGCCCGACAGCACGCCGAACAGGCCAGCTAGCGCAAACAGCACGATCTTGGTCTTGAGCAGCGACCAGCCTGCGCGCCCGAGCGCCGCCGGATTGCCGCCCGAGCCGCGCAGGATGACGCCATAGGAGGTGCGCATCAGGCCGAAATGGACGATGAAACCGATCAGCAGCGCGGCAATGATCGGGAACGGCACCAAAGGCGGCTTGAACGCCATCAGCCCAAGCAGCCAGTCCGGCGCCTTGCCGCCTGGTTTGGGCAGAATGAGAATCGCCAGGCCCTGCCAGACGAAGCTCATGCCGAGCGTCACCACGATCGACGGCAGATTGCGCAGATGGATCAGTGCGCCGAGCAGCGCATAGACGAAGATCGACCCGAGCAGGATCACGACGCCGATGAGCGGCGCTTCCTTCAGCCAGGTCGCGGTGACACAGCCGACAAAGCCGACGAAGGTGCCGATCGACAGGTCGAGCTCATTGCCTGATATGACGAACATCTGCGCGATCGTCGCCAGCGCGATTGGGATCGCCAAATTGAGCATCAAGCTGAAGCCGAAATAGCTGATGGCGCGCGGGTTGAGCCAGGCGATGGCAAGCAGCACCAACGCCAGCGACAGCGCCGGCAGCAGCCCGCGCAACAGGCGGGCGCGGGCCAGAGCGCCACGCTCGGCGGAAGTCCTGGCAGCGGTTTCGAGACTGGCGGCCGTCATCTCAGGCCGCATCGCCGAACGAGGATTGGATGATCTTCTCTTCGGTCAACTCGTCGCGGCGCAGATTGGCGACGATGCGGCCGTTCTTGAAGACATAGACGTGGTCGCAATTGTCGAGCTCTTCGGTTTCCGTGGTGTACCAGAGGAAGGTGCGGCCGCGGCCTGCTTCCTCGCGCACGAGGTCGTAGACCTCCAGCTTGGTGCCGATATCGACGCCGCGCATCGGATCGTCCATCAGCACGATCTCAGCATCGGAGCCCAGGGCGCGGGCAAACAGCGCCTTCTGCTGGTTGCCGCCCGAAAGCGAGAAGATGTTGTTGTTCATATCCGGTGTGCGGATGCCGATCTTCTTCTGCCAGAACTGGGCGAGTTCGGCCTCGCGCTGCGGCGATATCAACAGCCGGTTGCGCAGGCGCGCCAGCGAGCGGATGCCGATATTTTGCGCGATCGACCATTGCGGAAAGATGCCGTCCGCCTGGCGGTCGCCGGCCACCAGCGCCACCGGCGCGGTCACTTGGATGCCGGCCCGAGCGTGCGATGCCGCGGCGAAGATCGCCAGCAGCAGGTCGGTCTGGCCATGGCCCGCCAGTCCGGCTAGGCCGATGATCTCGCCGGCGCAGGCGACAAGGTCGGTGCCGTCCTTCTGTGCGGCGGGACGCGCCCGGACCCGCAGCGGACTGGCCCCGGGCTTGGCGGCAGCGATTTCGGCGGCGATCCTCTGGCGCGCTTCCGCTCCGCCCATCGCCGTCACCAGCCGGTCGCGGTCGAAGGCGCTGGCAGCATCAGCGACAACCACTTTGCCGTCGCGCATCACCACGATGCGGTCGGCATTGCGCAGCACCTCGCCCAGTACGTGCGAAATCAGGATGCAGCTTTTGCCGCCGGCAACGAAGCGGCGCACGAAAGCCAGCAACTGGCCAGCCGTATGGGAGTCGAGCGACGATGTCGGCTCGTCGAGGATGACGAGGTCGAGCCGATCCTGGATCACCGTGAATGCGCGCGCCACCTCCACCATCTGGCGCCGGCCGATCGACAGATCGCCGACGATGTCCGAGGGCGAGATGCTGTGGCCCGGAAATATCTCGTCAAGCTTGGCGGCGATCAGATCGGCCGCCTTGCGTCGCCAGCCGAAGCCGCGCAGCGAAGCATGGTTGATGCGCGTATTCTCGGCGACGCTGAGATTGGGGCACAGCGACAGTTCCTGGAACACGCAGCGTATGCCGAGCTGCTGCGCCCGCGACACCGAGTAGTTCGCCTCGATGCCGCCATGCACGCCGATCTGCCCGCTGTCGGGCGTCAACGTGCCCGCCACCATATGCATCAGTGTCGACTTGCCGGCGCCATTGTGGCCGACGAGACCCACGCATTCACCGGGCCCGACATGAAAGTCGACGCCGCCCAGTGCGCGAACGGCGCCGAAATGTTTTTCGGCGCCGTTCAGTCTGATGATGTCAGCGTTCCCTTCAGGCATGCTCAACGATATCCGCTCGGCGATACGGACGGCAACGCTGCCGTGATGCTCACTTGATGTTGGCCTTGATGGCCGCGATCGCATCTTCCTGCGTGTATTCGTGGCTGGCAACGCCACCCTTGGGGATCTTCGGCAACTCGGCCTCGAAATCGTCTTGGGTGAACGCCAGATACGGCACCAGCAGATCGTGCGGAATATCCTTGCGGCCATCGAGCACCTGCTGCGCCACCCAGAAGGCGAGCGACGAGACGCCGGGCGCGATCGATGCCGACCAGGTCTTGTAGCCATCCTTGTCCTTCTGTTCCTTCCACCACTGCAGCTCGTCCTGGCGGTTGCCCATGATGATGGTCGGGCGCGGCTTGCCGGCGGCGGCAAATGCCTGTGCCGCGCCATAGCCGTCACCGCCCTGGTCGACGATGCCGACGACATCGGGCAGCGACGGCAGGATGGTCGCCACCGCCTTCTGTGCCGTCGTCTGGTCCCAGTCGCCGGTCACCGAACCGACGATCTTGAACTCCGGATGGGCGGCAACCCCTTCGAGGATGCCGGCATGGATGGCATCGTCGATCGAGGTGCCGGCAAGGCCACGGATTTCCAGCAGGTTGCCGCCCTTGGGTTGGAACTTGGCCATCTGCTCGACTTCCTGCTTGCCCATGTCCTTGAAGTCGACGACGACGCGGTAGGCGCAGGGCTCGGTCACGGTGCCGTCGAAGGAAACAACGACTATGCCGGCATCGCAAGCCTGCTTGATGGCGCCGTTGAGCGCATCTGGCGAGGCGGCGTTGATGACGATCGCGTCATAACCCTGCAGGATAAGGTTCTGCACCTGCGCCGCCTGCGTCGGCACTTCCTTGTCGGCGGTGGTGAAGATGTCGGCCGCGCCGACGATCTTGTCGGCGACCGCCTTCTTGGTGACGATGCCATAGCTGTCGAGCATGGCCTGCCGCCAGGAATTCCCGGCATAGTTGTTGGAAAAGGCGATCTTCTTGCCACTGGTGTCGGCCAGCGCCGTGCCCGAGGCAAGCATTGCCGCCAGAGCGCCCAGAACGAACAGTTTCTTCATGTCATACTCCTCCCAGATGTGTTGACTGATGCAATTCCCGCCGGCTTTGGCCCGGCCTCACTCCCAACTCTGATTTGAGCACGGATTGTCGCGGACTCAAAACAGTCTCAATCCCGGCACGCGCACCCTGAGCCGGTACAGCGACGTCGACGCGGTAATGTAGAGGCTTTGCAGGTCGTCGTCGCCGAAGGTAAAATTCGCGCAATCTTCAGGCGTCCGGATAACGCCCAGAATGGCGCCCGACGCGTCGAAAACATGGATACCACCGGGGCCGGTGCAGTAAAGATTGCCGCGGCTATCGATCTTCATGCCGTCGGGCGCTCCCAGGCCTTCGCCCTCGGTCACCGCCCAGACCGCGCCGCCGTTGAGATCGCCATTCGCTTCGACGCCGAACACTCTGATATGTCCGCGTTCGGTGTCGTTGATGAACAGCCGCGACTCGTCCAGCGAAAAGCAAAGTCCGTTCGGCTGCACGAAATCGTCGGCCAGCAAGGTCAGTCGTGCGCCGTCGCCATCGATGCGGTAGACACCCTGGAACCGCAGCTCCTGAGGATGGGCAACGCCATAGAATTCCACCCTGCCGTAGCCAGGATCGGTGAAGTAGATCGATCCGCCGGTGGCAACAACGATGTCGTTCGGGCTATTGAGCTGCTTGCCCTGATGATGTGTCGCGAGCACGGTCACGCTGCCGTTGGCCTCGGCCCGGATCACGCGGCTCGTCGCGTGCTCACAGGTGACCAGCCGCCCCTGGCGGTCCAGCGTGTTGCCATTGGCCTTGTGGCTCGGCTCGCGGAACAGCTCGATCTCGCCCGCCCTACCGCGGCGATACATCCGGCTTTCGGGAATGTCGGAGAAGACCAGCCACTTCTCGTACGGATGCCAGACCGGCCCTTCGAGGAAGCCGAAGCCGCTCGCCAGCGTTTCGATCGCTGCATCGCCAACGACATCGTCGAAGCCGGATTGGCGGGCGCGCGCCGAAACTGACATCACTGGCTCGCGGCGGCGCCGACAGTTGCGCGAACCGGCATGGTAACGAATGACATGACGCTCTCCCGATATGGTCTTTTTATGTGTCGAGCGTAGTTGCGGCGCCGGCATGGCGATACGGGTCAAAGCGCACGGCCGACTGTGCGTTTGCACAGTCGGCCGTAGGAGCGGCGATAGTCTATAATATTGGCGAACACCCTGTCGCATCGCGGCGTCGGACTAGGGTCGGCGAACACTCAGCAAAAGCATGGTCAATGTCGCACTCGCGCACGCTACCGCTACGAGCGCGATCACGCCGGCAGAGTTGGACTTTTGCCCTGCGCGAAATGAGCCGTGCCGCGCAGGCATAGGACTGCGAATCAAGATCTCCAGATCGGGCCTGCTACCGTGTCGAACTGAATAGGCGCGCGTGAACTCGGCACCGAGAAGGAAAATTTCCGACGAGTAGTAGACCCAGAGCAATATGACGAGCAGTCCACCGGCGGCGCCATACGAGGACGCAATCGCGCTGGTGCCGATATACCAGCCGATAAGCGATTTTCCCAACGTGAACAGGGCAGCCGTCACGACAGCACCGATCCCGACATCGCGCCATTCCAGGCTTCGGTCGGGCAAAACTTTGTAGATGGCGGCGAACATCAGGGAGATCAGGACAAACGAAACGACGCCGTTGATCACGCTGAGTATGATCGTTCCGAACGGCAGATGGGCGTTGATAAAATCGCCCAGTGCCGAAATCGCAGCGCTTGCAATCAGAGAGACCAGCAGCAGGAAACCGAGCGCGGCCACCAATCCCAGACTGGCGGCTCGTGCCCGCACCAGACGAGACAAGGAGTTGCCCTGCGGTTCGACCTTCCAAATCGTGTTTAACGACTGCTGCATTTCGCCGAAGACGCCAGAGGCGGCCACCAACAAGGTGACGAGCCCAATGATCGCGGCCCAGGTCCCGTACAGCTTGCTGGATACGCTTTCCAGCGCAGTCTGGAGGAGATCAGCACTTTCCGGCCCCATCAGCCCGGAGATCTGGGCAGACAAAGCCAATTGTGCTGCATCATGACCGAAGACGAGACCAGCGACAGCAACCACAATCAGCAAAATCGGCGCCAGCGAGGTGGCGGCATAAAAAGCCATCGCGGCACCATGACTAAGAGCATTATCATCGATGAAGCCGGCTACGCTTTCACGCACCAAGTGCCATGAATCTGTGATCGAGGGTCGCACTTTGGGTCCGCGGGCAGTAAATTGGAAATGGCCTTCATTAGCAATGCGCCAGACCTTCCGATGTTCCGGTGGGGCCGCGCCACTGGTTTCAGGAATTGGATCGGAATCTGGCGCGAAATTTCAGCCATGAGATGAGGCGTCGTATAGGGCGAGGCCTACTCCTGCCCCGCCAGCCAGGTGTCGAGCCGGTCCTGTTCGCGGCGCAGCGCATCGATGTTGATCAGTCCGCGCGCCATGGCGAGATAGATCGCCCGCGTCCGCGAGTTGAACACGGAAGCATCGCTGGCGCCGTCCTCCGCCGGCACGATGCCAAGCTTGTCGTAGACATGCTTGATGCGGCTCTGCGCGCCGCGGATCGACAGGCCCCGGCGTGCCGCGATCGCGCGGTCGGTCAGGCCGAGCGCAATGTCGATCAGGCTTTCATATTCGCCGTCGGTGATGCCCTCGAATTTGTCTTGGACGCGGTGCTGGATGCCACGGATCTCGCGATCGATGATGCAGTGGCCTTCGCGGAAAACGCCGCGCAAGGCCGAGCGCATGCCTTCCTCCGTCGCCGATTTGAGCACATAGCCATAGACCGAGCCGGGCGGCACGATCCGCGCGACGCCGCGCACATAGGCCTCATCGGCGAAATTCGACCAGAACAGGATGTGCGTGCCGGCGTGGCGGTTCCAGATCGCCCTGGCAACCTCGATCCCTGTCGCCTTCGGCATCTGCAGGTCGAGCACGACATGCGGCGGCTCTCGCTCGGCCGCCAGATTGATGGCGTCCTCGCCATCGCTCGCCTCGATCACCTCGACATCGCCGGGCCACAATTGCTCCACCGTCCGCCGCGCGAAGGTGCGATGCAGTCCATCGTTCTCGGCGATCATCACAAGCATCACATGGCCTCCGGCACGGCGAACTCGCCGGGTGCTGCTGCAGCCGCCGCGACCAGCAATTCCCGAAATGGCTCCCGGTCGATCTCGACGACGACACGCGTGCCGCCGCTCTTGCGACCGGCTTGGCCGATGCGCAGCCGCGCCCCGATAAGGGCGGCCCGTGTGTGCATGTGACCAATGCCGCCATGCGCCGCCGGGTCAACCACTCCGCATCCCTGGCCGTCGTCGGTGATGATCACCCGCAGCACACTCGCCGTCGACGCCAGCAAGACATCGATGTGGTGCGGCGCGGCATGGCGAACGGCATTGTTGATCGCTTCCTGCACGATCCGGTAGAGCGCGGTGCGGACAGGCTCGGGCAAGCTGTCGGCGCCGCCGTCGCTGGTGTCGGCGATGCGCACGGCGATCGGCGGCTTAGCCCTGGCGACGCTGCGGTTGAGGTGCGCCTCGACCGCATCGCGCAGGCCGAACAGTTCGAGCACGCTCGGCCGCATATCGTCGACGATGTGGCGCAGTTCCGTGAGACAACCGGCAACCTCCTGCTCGAGATCGGCAAGCTGCGCTGCCCGCGCCACGCCTTGGCCACGCAACGCCGAGAGTTGGCGCGCGATGCGGGCGAGGTCGGCGAGCGTCTGGTCGTGCAGGTCCATGGCCATGCGCCGGCGTTCGCGCTCCATGCCTTCGGTCAACTGCGACGCGCCGACCCGCAGCAGCTCGACCCGATTGCGCGCCTCGCTCTCGGCCAGCATGGCGCGGCGTGCCTCCTCGGTCTGGATCAGCGCGAAGATATAGGGCGCGATCAGATCCGCGCATTGCTGGGCTACACCGACATCGGCAAGCGTGTAGCAATCGACCTCGTGCCGGCTGATGTTGAGCGCGCCGATAGTGCCGCCGCGTGCCCTGAGCGGCACGACGATGCGGCTGCGCAGTCGGGCGGCGAAGATCGGCCCATCGATGGCGGTGGCGAAATGGAAGCGCTCGTCGCTCAGTGCGTCGTCGGCGAGCAGATAGGGTACTTCGCCCCACAGCACCGAGCGTATCGGGCTGACTTCGGTTGGCAGCGGATGCTGGGCAAGCTCGCTCCAGCTGGTGTGGAAGCCGGCCTCATAACAGGCGTGGCGGCGGCCGTCATGCGACAGCACCGCCAGATCCATGTGGTCGTGCGGAATGAGCGAGCCGATCTCGATGGCTGTCGCGCGGAACGCCGTGCCGGGATCTATATGGCCGGCAAGCGCCCGCGAAATCGCCAGCAGCCGGTCGATCAGGACCAGGGACACCTCCGGCATGGTTTTCACGATCCTCCCGTGCCGGGAAATAGTGGACGCAGGCTGGCACCGCTGTCAACGACGGCTCGGTTGACGGGGCCGATCAACTTGCGGTGCGGTGATTGAAAACGCTTCGCGTCCTGGTCTAGGGAGGCGAGTCAGGAGACCGACGCAGAATGCCAGTGACGCCGACGCCAACCATTGCTCCGGGCGCCCCGGGAATTCCGGCACGATGGACGCCGAGCGCCAAGAGTGTCGAAACGTCGCTTGGCCGGCCACCCGCAGGGAAGCACGCTGATCTTCACTTTTTTCTGGCCCGGGGCCGGCGATTGGGAGAATGTCGGCTTCTCCGTTCTATCGCGCGCCCAGGATAGCCAGGCGATCCTTCCTCGATAAACCCCGCAAATCTCTTCGGAAACAGGGACGAAACCATGCAGATCGGAATGATGGGACTGGGCCGGATGGGCGCCAACATGGTTCGGCGCCTGATGCGTGACGGCCATGAATGCGTCGTCTACGACATCAACCCCGCCAGCGTCGCGGCTCTGGTGACCGACGGGGCGCTAGGGGCGGCTTCAATGGAAGAATTCGTCGGCAAGCTGGCCAAGCCGCGTTGTGTCTGGCTGATGCTGCCGGCGGCCATCACCGGCAGGATCATCGATCAGGTCGCGCCCCTGATGGAGCCGGGCGACATCGTTATCGACGGCGGCAATTCCTACTATCACGACGCCGTCGACCAGGCCGCGAAACTGGCCGCCAAGGGTATCCATCTCGTCGATGTCGGCACCAGTGGCGGTGTCTGGGGGCTGGAGCGTGGCTATTGCCTGATGATCGGCGGGCCCGATGTGGCGGTGCAACACCTCGACTCGATCTTTGCCACGCTGGCGCCGGGCGCCGACGCCGGCTCCAATCCGCTTAGGGATGCCGGAACCGCGCCCTATGGCTATCTGCATTGCGGACCTAGCGGCGCCGGCCACTTCGTCAAGATGGTGCACAACGGCATCGAATATGGCGTCATGGCCGCCTATGCCGAAGGCATGAACATTCTGAAGTCGGCCAATGCCGGCAAGCGCCAACGAACGGCGGACGCCGAGACCAGCCCGTTGGAAAACCCGCAATACTATCAGTTCGACATCGACCTTCCCCAAGTGGCCGAGGTCTGGCGGCATGGCAGCGTCATCGGCTCTTGGCTGCTCGACCTGACGGCCGGCGCATTGAAAGGCGATCCGGGCCTGGCGAATTTCGGCGGCCGCGTCTCGGATTCCGGCGAAGGCCGCTGGACGTTGAAGGCGGCGATCGACACTGGCGTGCCGGCGCCGGTCTTGTCCTCGGCGCTGTTCGACCGCTTCTCCTCGCAAGGCGAATCCGAATTCGCCGACAAGCTGTTGTCCGCCATGCGCTATGCCTTTGGCGGCCATGTCGAAAAGGCCGGCAAGTGACGGCGGCAGGGGAGACGCGCATGAGCCAGGAACGCTCCGACACGCTGGTGCTCTTCGGAGCGACCGGCGACCTCGCCCACAAGAAGATATTTCCAGCGCTTTACCAGATGGTCGCCAAGGGCACGCTGACCGAACCGGTGATCGGCGTTGCCTTCGACGCCTGGGACATCAAGCAATTGCAGGCCCGCGCCCGCGACGGCATCGTCAATGCGCTGGGCAAAATCGACGAGAAGGTGTTCGCACAGTTCGCCTCGCAACTGCGCTATGTCAGCGGCGACTACCGCGACGGAGCGACCTTCGAGAAGCTGAAAAGCGCGCTTGGCACCGCACAGCGGCCGATGCATTACATGGCGGTGCCGCCGACCATGTTCGAGACCGTCGTCCAGGGGCTGGAGCAATCGGGCACGGCCCAGGGCGCGCGGCTGATGGTGGAAAAACCTTTCGGCCACGATCTGCAATCGGCACGCTGGCTGAACCGGGTTCTGCATCTGGTGTTCGACGAACAGTCGATCTTCCGCATCGACCACTATCTCGGCAAGGAAGCGATCCAGAACCTGCTCTATTTCCGCTTCGCCAATTCCTTTCTCGAGCCGATCTGGAACCGCAATTTCGTCGAGAGCGTGCAGATCACCATGGCCGAGGATTTCGGCATCGAGGGTCGTGGCCGCTTCTATGACGATGTCGGCTGCATCAGGGATGTCATCGAGAACCATCTGCTCAACATCCTGTTGCTGCTTGCCATGGAGCCACCCGTCGGCCGTTCCGCCGACGACCTGATCGACGAGAAGGTGCAGGTGCTGCGCGCCATCCGCACGCTGACCAGGGACGATGTCGTGCGCGGCCAATTCACTGGCTATCTCACTGAACCGGGCGTGGCCCCGAACTCGCCGGTCGAGACCTTCGCGGCGGTGCGCTTCTTCGTCGACACCTGGCGCTGGCAGGACGTGCCGTTCTTCATCCGCGCCGGCAAGAACATGCCGGTGCATGTCACCGAAGTGGTTGTGCGGCTGAAGCGGCCGCCGCTCGACGTCTTCGATCCGATCAAGCCCGCCGACCAGAACTACGTCCGCTTCCGTATCGACCCGCAGGTGGTGATCGCCATCGGCGCGCAGCGCAAGGCGCCGGGCGACGACATGATCGGCGAACAGGTCGAACTGACGGCGCTCGACGACAGCAAGGGCGACATGCCGCCCTATGAGCGGTTGATCGGCGACGCCATGAACGGCAACGGTCAGCTGTTTACCCGCCAGGATGCCAGTGAGCTGGCCTGGCGCATCGTCGGGCCGGTGCTCGGCGACACCACGCCGCCCAATCTCTACGAGCCGGGGACATGGGGTCCGGCGGACGTTATGGGCGGCTTCGGGCCGCCCAACGGCTGGATCGATCCGGAAAAGTGAAAGGGTGGCACAATGGCCAAGGCGGTGAAGCAATCGGCATCGGGCTCCGAGAAATCAGGCACTGAAAAGATCGTGCTTTCGATCGATATTGGCGGCTCGCACGTCAAGATCCTGACCAGCGCCGGCGGTGCGGAACGCAGGGCGGACTCCGGACCGGGCCTGACACCGCAGCAGATGATCGACGCGGTGAAGAAGCTCGCCGAGGGCCTGTCCTATGATGTCATTTCGATGGGCTATCCCGGCCCGGTCAATCATAACAGACCGCTCACCGACCCCGCCAATCTTGGCAAGGGTTGGGCTGGATTCGACTTCGCGGGTGCGTTCGGCAAACCGGTGAAGGTGGTCAACGACGCACTGATGCAGGCCATTGGCAGTTACGAAGGCGGGCGCATGCTGTTCCTCGGGCTCGGCACCGGTCTGGGCGCGGCGATGATTGCGGACAATGTCGCCCAGCCGATGGAACTCGCCCACCTACCCTATAAGAACGGCAAGAGCTTCGAGGACTATGTCGGCGAACGCGGCCTGGTAAAGCGCGGCAAGAAGAAATGGCGCGGATATGTCTTCGATGTGGTCGAACGGCTCCGTGCCGCGATGCTGCCTGACTATGTCGTCATTGGCGGCGGCAATGTCGACAAGCTCGATGAATTGCCCGCCGACTCCAGGCGCGGCGACAACACACGCGCCTTCGAAGGCGGATTTCGTTTGTGGCGCGACAAGGCGCTGATAGTCTGATATTGTTATTGTTTAATATAGTTGTTCAAAATAGCGTGTGATATGATACAAGTCATTGCAGTGCGCAGATTTGCCGATTAGGAATTCCGCGCCACAACAACGCCGCCCGTCCCGTGGATGCACAAAGGACGCTTTAGCATTTTGATTTTGCGCATGATCCTTCGGGGAATCGAATCCGATTTTCAGGTCATTCGCTTTTAGACGGAGAAATAGAGTGATCGACGATAGCAACAGCGCCCGTAAAGACATCGACCTGCTCGAACTGACCGCTCACATCGTATCCGCTTACGTCGAGAAGAACCGTTTGCCCGTCTCCGGCCTGCCTGACCTCATCGCCAGCGTCAGCGCCTCGATAAGCGGGCTCGGCAAGCCGGTGGCCCCATTGGCTGCTCCGCTGGTTCCGGCGGTCAACCCCAAGAAGTCGGTGACGCCCGATTACATCATCTGCCTCGAAGACGGCAAGAAGTTCAAATCGCTGAAGCGTCACATCGGCGTGCATTTCGGCCTGACGCCGGACGCCTACCGCGCCAAATGGGGCTTGCCGTCGGATTATCCGATGGTCGCCCCCAACTATGCCGCCTCGCGCTCGCTGCTGG
Source organism: Mesorhizobium sp. M0051 (assembly GCF_040323235.1). Lineage (NCBI taxonomy): Bacteria > Pseudomonadati > Pseudomonadota > Alphaproteobacteria > Hyphomicrobiales > Phyllobacteriaceae > Mesorhizobium > Mesorhizobium sp. M0051. Next base: position 124,571 of record NZ_JAMYUT010000011.1, on the reverse strand, counting down.
CGAAGTCGATCGGTCTTGGCCGCAAGGCCGCCCCCATCAAGGCACCTAAGGGCAGGAAGGCCAAAGTTTCAGCCTGAGGCATGTCGCTCAAAAGCATTTCCTCGGGCTTGACCGAGGGTGCGCAGTAGTTTGGGATAACGACCTCCTAAGGCAAGGACCTATTTCGGCGCTGAGCCAATAAATTGATTGAAGCCTGCCGGCGAATCCGCCTTGGCAGGCTTCATGTTTTTATGGCTTGGATGGGTCGAACGGGTTCGTTGGGGAGTGAGCCATGAACTACACCAGAATGGTGATCGAGAAAGAGGCGCCGGAAGAGTACGGCTACGACCGTATCCGCCACAATCTCTCCGAAAGCTCGATCGCCGACCAGAAGCTCTCCGACATCGGCCTGTCGCTGCCTGATCTCACGCTTTTCTATGGTGAGCATCGCGGCGACAAGGCTTTGCGCGCGCAGATATCGGCGCAGCATGCCGGCATTTCATCAGATGATGTCCTGGTCACCGCCGGCGCCGCAGGCGCGCTGTTCATCATCTCGACCTCGCTTTTGTCGGCGAACGACCATCTCGTCGTCATCAGGCCCAATTACGCCACCAACATCGAAACCCCACGGGCGATCGGCTGTGCCATCGGCTTTGTCGACCTGGCTTTCGAGGAAGGCTTCGCCATCGATGTCGAGCGCGTCAAGGCGGCGATGCAGCCGAACACCAGGCTGATCAGCGTCACCTGCCCGCACAATCCGACCGGCACGATGATAAGCCGGACCGATCTCGATGCGCTGGTGGCGCTGGCCGAAAGCAGCAACTGCCATCTGCTGGTCGACGAGACCTACCGCGACCTCTCCTATGGCAAGCGGCTGCCGTCGGCCGCGTCGCTGAGCCGGAAGGCGATCAGCGTCTCGTCATTGTCCAAGGCCTTCGGCATTCCCGGCATCCGCATCGGCTGGCTGATCACCAGGGATGCGGAGCTTCAGGAAAAGTTCCTCGCCGCCAAGGAGCAGATCGGCATCTGTGGCAGCGTCATCGACGAAGCCATCGCGCGCGGCATGCTCGAGCGCCGCGACGCTTTCCTGGCGACGCTGCTGCCTGAAATGGCGAAGCGCCGCGACATCGTCCAGGCATGGATCGACCGCGAGCCGCTCGTCGACTGGGTGCGGCCGGAAGGTGGCGTCGTCGGCTTCCCCCGCCTGAATGTCGATCACGGTTTCGACCTCGACCGGTTCTATGTGAATCTGCTTGAGAACCACGGCACGTATGTTGGGCCCGGCCACTGGTTCGAGATGGAGAAGCGGTTCTTCCGCATCGGCTTTGGCTGGCCGACGGAAGCCGAACTACGCGGCGGCCTCGACGCAATCTCCGCCGCGCTGCAGCAGTAAACTCCCCGTGCGGTCGATGGAGCAGGTTGAAAATTCCTTGATCCAGCACCGATTTTGACGCATATCCGCGGCGAACTGAGCTAAAAGTTCCGCCAGCCGGACCAGCGCCCATCGTGGAAGTGCCCCGCCAGCTGATGCCATCACAACGGGGCCTCTTGAATCCATGACAACCGAACAGATATTGCCCGACCAGCGCTATGCCGCGTTCCGCCATCGCTCCTTCCTGAGCTATTGGGCGGCGCGTTTTCTCACCACCTTCGCCACCATGATCGTGTCCGTCGCTGTCGGCTGGCAGATGTACGACCTGACCCGGAACCCGCTCGATCTCGGCCTGGTCGGCATCGTCCAGTTCCTGCCTTCGCTGCTGCTGGTGCTGGTCACCGGCGTCGTCGCCGACCGCTTCGGGCGTCGGCTGATCATGGCGCTGGCGGTGGTGCTGGAAGCGATCTGCGCGCTGACGCTGCTGCTTCTGACGCTGCGCGGCATCAGCGGACCGCTGCCGATCTTCGCCGTGCTTGCCATGTTTGGCATCGCCCGCGCCTTCTTCGGTCCGGCCTCCGCCTCGCTGTTCGCCAATCTGTTGCCGCCTGAGGACTTCGCCAACGCCATCGCCTGGAATTCATCGGCCTGGCAGACGGCGACCATAGTCGGTCCAGTTGCCGGCGGCCTGCTCTACGGCGTGTCGCCGGAAGTGGCCTACGGCACAGCCGCCGCCCTGATGCTTGTGTCCGGGCTGCTGATCTTCACCATCCCGAAGCCGTCGCAACGCACGGAGACCGAAAAGCCGACGATGCAGAACCTGTTCGGTGGGTTCAGCTACATCTGGAGCGAGAAGATCGTGCTGGGGGCTATTTCGCTCGATCTGTTCGCGGTGCTCCTGTCCGGCGCCTCGGCGCTGCTGCCGGTCTACGCGCGCGACATCCTTCAGCTCGGCCCCTGGGGTCTCGGTCTGCTGCGCTCGGCCCCGGGTGTCGGCGCCATCTGCGTCGCCGTCTGGCTGGCCGGCCATCCGATCCGCAACCATGCGGGTTTGATCATGCTCGGCTTTGTCGCCGCGTTCGGCGCCTTCACCGTGCTGTTTGGCCTGTCGACCATCACCTGGCTGTCGATCGTCGCCCTTGCCTTCCTTGGCGCGACCGACATGTTCAGCGTTTACATCAGGGAGACCTTGATCCAGCTGTGGACGCCCGACCATGTGCGTGGCCGCGTCAATGCCGTCAACCAGGTCTTCGTCGGAGCTTCCAACGAGGTCGGCGAATTCCGGGCCGGAACGATGGCAGCACTGATCGGCACGGTACCGGCCGTCGTGGTCGGCGGTTTCGGCGCGATCGTCGTCGCCGGATTGTGGGTGGTGTTGTTCCCTCAACTACGCAGGGTGCGCCATCTCAGCGGGCGCAATTGACGTGTCTTATCGAGCGGCCGGCTTGCCGAAGATCAGACGCAGGAACTCGTCCAGCCATCGCCTGAGATGCATGTCCCAGATCAGCCGGCCGCCGAGATGATCGCGGCCGGGCTGCGCGCCCGGCAGCTCGAAGCGATGCGCGCCGCGCACCACCCAGCGCTGCATCATCACCCTGGTCAGCTCGCCATGGAACTGGATGCCCCAGGCATTGTCACCATAGCGGAAGGCCTGATTGGGATAGGTCTCGGCCGTCGCCAGCAGCGTTGCGTCCTTGGGTAGCGAAAAGCCCTCGCGGTGGAACTGATAGACCATCTCAGGCCAATGCATCAGTTGCTTGCCGGCTTCGGTCGCCTTCAGCGGATACCAGCCGATCTCGACCAGCCCTTCGCCGTGGCCCTCGACCTTGCCGCCGAGATGGTTGACCAGCATCTGCGCGCCAAGGCAGATGCCGAGGCACGGCCGGTTCTCCCTGAGCGGTATTTCCAGCCAACTGGTCTCGCGGCGGACGAATTCATCCTCGTCATTGGCACTCATCGGCCCGCCGAACACCACCGTGCCGGCATGGCCGTCCAGCGTGTCCGGCAAAGTGTCGCCCAGCGGCGGACGTCGAACGTCGAGCTCGAAACCCTCTTCCAGCAGCATATGGCCGACGCGCCCGGGGCTCGAATTCTCCTGATGCAGCACGATCAGTATCTTCGGCTTCGAACTCGTTTGGCGCGGCATGGGAAGGCGAAAACCTATTCGTCGCTCGATGTTCCGGTGGCGCCAGGTGCAAGTGCGGCCGCCTTGCGGCGCGCCTCGACACGGTCGCTGCGCTCGACGCCGATCAGCTCGGCGACGCGCCAGACAGTGTTGTCCTCCAGCTCGTGCAGCTCGCCATCGGCATAGACGATTTCCCACATCAGGCCGATGAAGGCCTTGCGCGCATCGGCATCGAGATGACGCTTCAAGACACTGGTGAAGGCATAGAGGTCGATCGCCTCATTGTCGGCCCGCTCGCCGGCGGCGACAAGCGCTTCAAGTTCGGCACCGCTGATCGAGTAGCTCTGCGCCAGCACCGCCTTGAACCGCTCCCATTCGACATCCTGGCGCACGCCATCGGCGTTCATCACATGGTAGAGCAGCGCCGAAGCCGCAACGCGGGGATCGTCCGTACTGGAACGCGCGCCAGCGCCGGACGGCAAATCCCTGAGAAATGACAGAACGCGTTCAAACATAGATCCATTCCTCAGAGCATGATGCCGAAAAGTGTGAAGCGGTTTTCTCGGACAAACGGGACCCGTTTGTCCAGACATCATGCTCTATTTCCTTGAGTCAGAGGGGCCTGGCGGCCGGCCCAATTCAAAACAACCGAAACCGGCGTGGCGATTTTTCCGCTTCCTCGTCCGGATCGACGCCGGGATCATCCGGCAGCCGCGTATGCTCCTCGGCCGGCTCGACGCCCTCGGCATCCGTCGGCACCGCGGCGAAGGCCGCCGCCGTGATCGGCCTGACATGATCCTCTTGGCTCTCGGTGTCCTTATCCGCGGTCCCGGTCGGGCGGCTTTCATCGATCACCTCGACCGGCCTCTTCTCGCTCGTCGGCTTTGCCAGTGCTTCAACGACCGGCGCCGCACTGGCCGGTGCATCGTCATGGCTGTCGATCAACTGGCCGAGACGCTCCATCGGGGCGCGCCACTCGAAGGCATCTAGCCGACCCGTGATCGGCGATACCGGCGCCCAGCGTTCCGACACCACGCCGTCGGCGACCCAGGCCGGATCGCGCGGCGCCCGTACCGCCCTCGACAGCAGCTGCCGCACCTTACCCTGGTCGCCGGTCTCGGCCTCCTCGATGTCCGCGAGCAGCAGATAGGCGCCCTCGCGGCGGTCCATCCGGATCGCGGCCTCGGCCTCGCGGCGGGCGGTCGAGAAGTCCTGCGCGTCGAGTGCGGCGCGCGCCACCGTCATCGACGATTCGGCGTGGTTCTTCTTCATCTCCTGCAGCTTCTTCGCCCGGTTGAGGCGGTCGAGCACGGCGTCACCCGGCCTTGCATGTGTATAGAGCTCGGCGACCTCAGGGTGCGGCTCGGCCTTCCACGCCGCCTCGAGGATCTTTGAGCCCTTGCGCACGTCGTTCTGCTTGAAGAATGCCGCGGCGGCGGCAACGGCGGCGGGCGCGAAGTCCGGCCGAAGCCGGTTGGCCTCGATCGCCGCGGTTCTGGCGGCAGCGGGATCGCTGTCGGCGAGCGCCTGCGCCTTGGCGGTCAACAGCACGGCGCGGCGGCGATTGGCGGCTTCGCGCTCGATCTGCCGTGTCGCCTTCTGCGCGTCGACCAGTTTCAAGGCACCGTCCCAGTCGCCGCGCGCCGTCAACTCTTCCAGCGTCGATTCGGCGGCCCAGGCCAGCTGCGGCGCCACCGCCGCGGCGCGGCCGGCGTAGTGTCTGGCGGCGTTGCGGTCGCCGAGCCGTTCAGCTTCGAGATAGAGCCCGCGCAGGCCAAGCAGCCGCATTTCGGGATCGTCGAGCATGCTCTCGAATTTCTGCCGCGCTCCTTCATGATCGCCTTCGAGCAGCGACGCCTGCGCCTCCAGCAGATGGATCAGCGGTTCCTGGTCGGAACGGATCAGCTTGGCCGCTTCCTTGGTCTTCTTGCGGGCCAGCGCCCCGTCACCGGCGCCGGCGGCGATCATGCCGGTCGACAGCGCCTGATAGCCGCGATCGCGACGGCGGACGCGGAAATAGCGCGAGATGGTGTAGGGGCTGTTCCACAGCGACTTGAGCAGCCACCACAGGATCATCACCGCGGCGACGACCGCGACGACAGCCACCGCCGCCACCATCAGGCTGACCTGGTATTGATAGCCGCTGAAGGTGACGACCATGTCGCCCGGACGGTCGGCCAGCCAGGCAAAGCCCAATCCGAGCGCGAAAACGACGATGAGGAAGCCCAGCAGGCGGATCATTCTGTTGCCCTCATGCCTTCATCGCGCCGGAGATCAGTGCGTCGACCTGCGTTTCGACTTCGATGCGTGCCTTCAGTTTGCCGGCAAAGTCGGCGCCGGCAGCCTTGGCGGCTTGCGGCAGCGTGTCATATTCACTGAGTGCCTTGGCGTAGTCGCCCTGTTTGACCGCCGCTTCCATCCGCGCGACGATCTCGGGCGCTCCAGCACCTTCGACAGCGCCGATCGGCCTGACCTTCACCAGCGATTCGGCGCTCGACAAAAGGTTCTGCAGGAAGCCGGCATTCTCATCGACAGGGGTTGCCGCGGCGACCATGGCAGTGGCGGCGGCATCTGTCTGCGAGGCGATCTCGGTGCGGGTGGAGACGCCCTTTTCAGCATAGGGGCGCAAGGTCGCAAGCTGCGGCGCGTCCGGTGAAATCGCGGCGAGGGTTTCGAGTTCGGCCGCAAACGGCCCGCCACGCTCGAGCGCCGCCTTCAATGCCGACGCGGCGATGGCGAGCGCGATCTTCGGCTGTCCGGCCGTCGCTTCTACCTTGCCGGAAAGTTGCGACACCGACTGCTCCAATGCGGTGAGCCTGCCATCTTGCGCTGTCATCGCCGCGCCTGTCGACTTCACCAGTGTATCGAGGCCGGCCAGTTTTTCGTTGAGCGGGCCGAGATCGACCGGCGCCGTGCCGCCTGCCTTGCCAAGTGCTGCGACCTCCGATTCAATCTGCTTGATCCTGTCGCCCAGTGCGGCGAGCCCGGCAGTGTCGCCAGCTCCGCCGGATTCGACCGCCGATTTCAGCGCCGCGACATCGGCCCTGACCTGCTCCAAGCCTGAAGACAGCCCGACTATCTTGGCTGCTGCATCGCTGTTGCCGCCAGCTTCCTTCAAGCCGGCGATTTCGCTCTTCAGCGAAGCGATCTCGACATTGACGCCCTCGAGCGAGACACCGGCATTGGAGCCCGGCGCGCCGAGCAGGCCCGCAAATTGCAGCCCCCCGGCGCCGAGCAGCGCGATGACGCCACCGATGATACCGGCAGCGATGCCGTTGAAGCTGCTACGCCTTGCCGGGGGCGGTACCATTTCCTCGTCCCGGGCCTCGGTTTTGGCTTTGTTGCCGTCGGTCTGCGTGCGCTTCGCCGATGCGTCTTCGAAATTGTAGTCGAAGGCTTTGGTTTTGCCGGCCGGCGCGTCGGACGATCCGGGATCGTTGGACGATTCGGGACCGTCGAACGATCCGGGATAGGGGAGCTCAGCCTCACTACTGCCCTTGCCCGCCGCCGCTGGCTGCTCCGATTCGGCGTGGGCGTCGGCATGCTCCCAGGGCTCGAGGTCGGTCTGGTCGGCATGCACCGGCTCATCGGGGCCCTCAGCCTGCGAAGCGTTCTCTGCTTCCTCAGCCTTCGCCTCGTCTGTCTGGGCCCTGGCTGCATCCTCGTCGACGACGCGTGAAACGGCGCCTGGCTCCAGATCGATGGTCACCGGCTCGCGGCGGCTTTTCGAGTGTCGCATCTTCGGCGTCTTGACCATGCCTGGCTCCGCACAATTCGCTTCGTCTCAACGCCTTGCGGCGCACGATAGTTCAAAAAGGGTCTAGCACATCACCAAGCGGTGAAAAGGGGCGGTGTGATGACGCGGCTCAGAGCCGCTCCTGCAAAAGCGCCAGCAGGGCTTCCTCGTCAGGCTGCGCGGCAATGCGGGTTCTTTCGCTTGCGATATCGTCGAGGGCTGCCGCGATGCGCGCCGAAAGCGCGAAAAACCATGTTTTCTCAAACAGCCCTTGCAGAGCGAGCCGGCTGGCCAGCACCTGGATCGCGGCAGCCGCCTTGGTTGAATAGAGCAGCACCGCGTCGACAGGTTGGCCTGCCAACATCGCAACAATGGCCTCGTCCGAATAACCCAATTGCAGGGTGTCATATGTCTCGACGGCATGGACCCGGACGCCCGCCGTCTGCAGCCTCTGTTCGAATGCCGGAAAGCGCACGCGCCCGCAGAGATAGGCAATCGTCTTGCCTGAGTGGTCGCCAGCAAGTCTGTCGGCGAGACCTTCGGCATTACCTGGGCCTTCACTGACAGACAAAAACCCCGCTTCGCGCGCGGCTTGCGCCGTCCTTTTGCCGACGGCATGGCAAGGCAACGCGGCGAACGCCGCGATGATTTCCTTCGGCGCATGGCGCACGGCATTGGCGCTGGTGACGGCCACGGCGACGGCATCGTCTGGAACCACTCCGCCATCGACCGGCAAAGCCACCGTTTCGGTCAAGGGCAACAGGATTGGCTGGAACCCTGTCTCCTTAAGTTGCCGCGCGGTGCGCGAGGCGCCCGGTTCCGGTCTCGTCACCAGGACGCGACGCATTTCAGAGCCAGCCGTCGAAGAACTTTTCGCCGGCTTTGGCCCGCACCGTCCGCGCGGCTTCATCGCCGATGCGGGCGGCGTCCTGCGCCGGTCCCTGCAGCTCGACCGTGTGCGACTGCGTGCCGTCGGGCGAGATGATCAGTCCGGCGAACGACAGTTTTCCGTCCTCGATCGTCGCATAACCAGCGATCGGCGTGCGGCAGGAACCGTCGAGCGCTGCCAGGAAGGCGCGTTCGCAGGCCAGCGCCTGGCCGGTCGGCACATCATGGATAGCCGCCAGCATCTTTTCGACATCGCGGTCGCCGATACGCGTTTCGATGCAGATCGCGCCTTGCCCCGGTGCCGGCGGGAAGATGTCGAGCGGTATCAGGTCGGTCACGACATGCTCGAGCCCAAGGCGCTTCAGCCCTGCATAAGCCAGGATGGTGCCGGCGGCGACGCCTTCGTCGAGCTTGCGCAGCCGCGTCTGCACGTTGCCGCGGAACATCACCACGTCGAGATCAGGCCGCATGCGGCGGATCAGCGCCTGCCGCCGCAGCGACGACGAGCCGACTTTCGCTCCCTGCGGCAGTTCGGCGATCGTCTTCGCCGCCTTGCCGACAAAGGCGTCGCGCGCGTCCTCGCGCGGCAGGAAGGCGGACAATTCGAGACCGTCGGGCAGCTGCGTCGGCATGTCCTTCGACGAGTGCACGGCGATGTCGATCCGGCCCGCCAGCAGCGCCTCCTCGATCTCCTTGGTGAACAGGCCCTTGCCGCCGGCTTCCGACAGCGGCCGATCCTGGATGCGGTCGCCGCTGGTCGAGATGACGACGATTTCGAACGCCTCTGCCGGCATGCCATGCGCGGCCATCAGTCGCGCCTGCGTTTCATGCGCCTGTGCCAGTGCTAGCGGACTGCCGCGTGTTCCGATTCTCAAGGTTGTTTGCATGGCGCGCGGTCCGTGATACCCCCCGGCCTTAGCATTTTGCAGCCAAGTGGAGCCACTTGGGGTCGCAGAAATGCGGCTAAAGTAACCGAGGCCTTTTCAGGCCCTTCTCCTAGCGGGGAAAGGCCTGACAGACAATCTCTTGGGATAGCGACGAATTGATCCGCGTTCTTGGCATAGAGACGAGTTGCGACGAAACCGCAGCCAGCGTCGTGGCGATAGACGGCGATGCCGCGCCAAAAATCCTGTCCAACATCGTGCTTAGCCAGATCGAGGAACATGCCGCATTCGGCGGCGTCGTGCCGGAGATCGCGGCCCGCGCCCATGTCGAGGCGCTGGACGGCATCATCGAGGCGGCGCTTGCCGATTCGGGCGTCGCGCTCGCCGACATCGATGCGATCGCCGCGACCGCCGGTCCTGGCCTGGTCGGCGGGCTGATCGTCGGGCTGATGACGGCCAAGGCGATCGCCGCGGCGGCCAACAAGCCGCTGATCGCCATCAACCATCTCGAAGGTCATGCCTTGACGGCACGGCTGACCGACGGGCTCGATTTTCCCTATCTGCTGCTGCTGGTCTCCGGCGGCCATACGCAGATCCTCGCCGTGCGTGGAGTCGGTGACTATCAGCGCTGGGCAACCACCATCGACGACGCGCTCGGCGAGGCCTTCGACAAGACGGCCAAGATGCTCGGCCTGCCCTATCCCGGCGGACCGAATGTCGAGAAGGCGGCACAGACCGGCAATGCCTCACGCTTTGTCTTTCCGCGTCCGATGAAGGGCTCGGCACAGCCCGATTTCTCCTTCTCCGGATTGAAGACCGCCGTGCGCCAGGCGGCGGCGGCGATTGAGCCCTTGAACGACCAGGATGTCGCCGACATCTGTGCCTCGTTCCAGGCGGCGGTCGCCGATGCGCTGGCCGACCGCGTTTCTCGCGCGTTGGCCCGCTTTCGAGAAACATTTCCCGCCACCAAGACTCCGGCGCTGGTCGTTGCCGGCGGCGTCGCCGCCAACCGTACTATCAAGGCGATGCTTGAGCGGCTCTGCGCCGAATCCGGCTTCACCTTCATTGCGCCGCCGCTAAAGCTTTGCACCGACAATGCGGCGATGATCGCCTGGGCTGGCATCGAGCGGCTGCGCCAAGGCATGGCGCAGGACAACGGCTTCGATTTCGTGCCGCGCTCGCGCTGGCCGCTGGACAGCATCTCGACCCCGATGGTCGGCTCCGGCCGGCGCGGAGCCAAGGCATGAACGAGGGGGCAATGAGCCGCAACGACACAGCGCCAACCGGCTGGCGCGTTGCCGTGCTCGGCGGCGGGGCCTGGGGCACTGCCTTGGCGCTGGCCATGCTGCGCGCCGGCCATTTCGTCCGCCTTTACGCGCGCGACCCGGAGACCGTCGCCGCGATCGACCGCGGCGAAAATCCACGCTATCTGCCGGGCATTATGCTCCAGGCCGGCATCGTGGCGACGAGCAACATCCAAGCCGCGCTCGACGGCGCCGATTGCGTGCTGGCGGTGACACCGGCGCAGTCGCTGCGGGCTACGCTGGCAGCAGCGAAGGACCATATGCCGGCCGGCAGCCCGCTCGTTCTCTGCGCCAAGGGCATCGAGCGCGATACAGGCGCCTTGCTGTCGGCAATCGTCGAAGAGATCCTGCCGCAAAATCCGGTCGCGGCCCTGTCGGGCCCAAGCTTCGCCACCGATGTCGCCCGCGGCCTGCCGACGGCCGTGGTCGTCGCCGCCCGCAACGAGACTCTCGCCGCCGATCTCGCAGCCCGCTTTTCGGCCGAGAACCTGCGCTGTTATTCGAATGACGACTTGATCGGCGTCGAAATCGGCGGCGCCTTGAAGAATGTCTTTGCCATCGCCGCAGGTGCTGTCACCGGCGCCGGTCTCGGCGCCAGCGCCCAGGCCGCCATGGTGACGCGCGGCTTTGTCGAACTGCGCCGCATCGGCGCCGCCTTCGGCGCGAGGCCTGAAACCTTGATGGGGCTTTCCGGCCTTGGCGACCTGCTGCTCACCTGCTCGTCCACCCAATCGCGCAATTTCGCCTATGGGCTGGCGCTCGGGCAAGGCAAGCCTCTTGCCGGGTTGCCGCTGGCCGAAGGCGTGCCGACGGCGGCGATCGCTGCCCGCATCGCCATAGAGCACAATATCGACGCGCCGATCATTGCCGCGGTCGCTGCCATACTGGACGGCGCTATCACCATCCGGCAGGCTGTGACGGCCTTGATGACCCGGCCGCTGAAGACCGAAACCAACGATTGATCCCACGACATCTATTCAACGACCAGGAGAGAGACCATGCTGTTTGCTGTGATTTGCAAGGACAAGCCGGGAAGTCTGCAGGTGCGCCTTGACACGCGGCCCGAGCATATCGCCTTCCTGGAAGGCCTGAATGGCGACAAGAAACTGGCTTTTGCCGGTCCGTTCCTTGACGCCGAAGGCAAGCCCAATGGCAGCCTCGTCGCCATCGAAGCGCCCGACATGGCGGGTGCACAGGCCCTTTCAGCCGCCGACCCCTACGCCAAGGCCGGCCTGTTCGAGAGCGTCGAAATTCGCCCGTGGAACTGGACGTTCAACAAGCCGCCGGCTAGTTAATTCCGATCGTCGGCGAGCGACCCTCAGGAGCAGAAAAGACATGAACTACTGGCTGTTCAAATCCGAACCTTCGGTCTTCTCCTTTGAGGCGCTGAAGGCCAAAGGCAAGGCCGGCACGCAATGGGATGGCGTGCGCAACTACGCCGCACGCAACAACATGAAGGCGATGCAGATCGGCGATCTCGGCTTCTTCTATCATTCCAACGATGGGTTGAACGTGGTCGGCATCGCCGAGGTCTGCGCGCTGGCCCATCCCGACACCACGTCGGATGATCCGCGCTGGGAATGCGTCGACATCCGCGCCGTCAGGGATGTGCCGAACCCGCCGACGCTGGAAGAGATCAAGGCCAATCCAAAGCTTGCGGACATGGCTCTGGTGCGGCTCGGGCGGCTTTCCGTGCAGCCGGTGACGCCGGCCGAATGGAAGGAAGTCTGCCGCATGGGCGGCTTGACACCGGCTCCGTGACGGCGCTGACGCCGAACAGCGCCAAACAATTCATTCTCGACAACACGGCGCTGATGGCGCCGCCGCACGCGCCGGAAATCCTGCTTCATCTTGCTGATGAAGCACATGAATTGTGGCAGCGGACCGAGGACGAGTTGGTCGAGATTGGCCTGCCGCCGCCCTTCTGGGCCTTTGCCTGGGCCGGCGGCCAAGGCCTTGCCCGCTATGTCCTGGACAATCCCGGCGCCGTGCGGGGCAAGCGCGTCCTCGACTTCGCCTCCGGCTCCGGCCTTGTCGCCATCGCCGCCGCCAAGGCCGGCGCTGCGAAGGTGATCGCAACTGACATCGATCCGTTCTGCGCGACCGCGATTTGTCTCAATGCCGAGGCCAACGACGTCATAATCGAATTCCTCGGCACGGATTGCATCGGCACCGATGCGGGATGGGACATGATCCTGGCCGGCGACGTTTTCTACGACAGATCCTTCGCCGACCGGCTGATGCCGTGGTTCTCAACCCTAGTGGCGCGCGGCGCCGAGATTCTTGTCGGCGACCCCGGCCGGTCGTATATGCCGAAGTCCGGGCTGGAACCCCTTGCGGTCTATGAAGTGGCCGTCACACGGGCTCTGGAGGATGCGCTGGTCAAGCGCACGACGGTCTGGCGCTTTGCTTGACGCCATCGCCGAACAGGCGTTCCATCATATCCGCATCTGGAGGGGGGACTCATGGATTTTTCAGCAGTGAACTGGCTGGCGGTGATCGCCGCCGCAATCGTGGCATGGCTGTTCGGCGCCGCCTGGTACATGGGCCTGAGCAAGCCATGGCTGAAAGCCGCCAAACTTGATCCGACCACGATGAAAAAATCGCCTCTGCCCTTCGTGATCAGCTTCGTCGCCGAACTGGTCATGGCGTACATATTGGCGCTTGTCGTCGGCGCGATAACGGGCGGCGAGCCGACATTGCTCGCCGGGCTGATCTTCGGCTTCGTGCTTTGGCTGGGCTTCGTCGCCACAACGCTCTCGGTCAACCATCGCTACGAGAATTTCGGCTGGGATCTGACCCTCATCGACGGCGGCCATTGGCTCGGCGTGCTGCTGATCATCGGCGCCGTGATCGGCTGGTTCGGCGCCGCGGCAGCCTGACAGTCTGCCGCAATCTCAGGTCCGCGTCTTGGCGACTTCCTCGAGAATCCAATCGCGAAAGGCGACGATACGCGGATCGTCGGCGGTACTCTCGGGATAGACCAGGAAATACGCGAACTCGGGCGCTACCCGCAGGCCGAGTTCAAAGGGCTGCACCAGCCTTCCCTGGGAAAGGTCGTTCGCCACCATGGCGAAATCGGCGAGCGCGACGGCATTGCCGTCGAGCGCCGCCTGGACGGCATCTGTAGAGTTTTTGAACACGACGGTTCGGCTGTCGTCGAAATCGTTGACACCGGCGGCCGCCATCCACATCCGCCAGTTCGGCCATGTCACGCCTTGTCGCGACCACTCGATATGGGCAAGCGTGTGGTTGAAAAGATCGCGCGGCTCGCGCAGCGGCGGACCGGAGGTCAACAGGCTCGGGCTGCACACCGGAATGAGGATGTTGTCGAACAGCCGGTGGGCGCGAAGTCCCGGGTATTTGCCGGCACCAAAGCGGATGCCGACATCGATGTCATCAAGTTCGAAATCCCGCAGTTCATAGGCGATGTCGAATCTCAGCTCGATATGGGGCTGATGCTTGCGAAAATGGTCGACGCGACGCATCAGCCATTTTGACGCGAACTGTGCGTCGAGCGTCACCTTCAAAAGGGCCGTACCGCGCGTCAGCTTATGCGCCCGCGAAACGGCCCGGCCTAGCAGGTCGAGCGCGTCGGTGGAGGCCTCGAACAGCACAGCGCCCGCCTCGGTCAGCCGGATGGTGCGGCTGGTGCGTGTAAAGAGCACCAGTCCGAGCTGATCCTCGATTTCCTTGATCTGGTGGCTGACGGCGGCTGGCGTCAGGCCCAGCTCATCGGCGGCGCGGGTGAAATTAAGGTGCCGGGCCGCTGCTTCCAGCGTCCTCAAGGCGCGAGTTCCGGGCAGCAGGCGGGTCATCTTATCCTCAAAGAAAACTTGATGATCCAGAGAAAACTACTCGTTTCTCACAGTAATTTCAATATGGCATGATCCAGCCATCGAAGCATTATCAAGCCGGACTTGATGCCCGGAGAGAACGGATCACCCCATGTCCATCATCGCTTTGAATTCATCGACACGCCGTCCGGCCTGGCTGACGGAGGCCCTTGACTGGCTGCGCCATGCCCGGGTCGCGATCAATCTCCCGCACCAGAACGTCGAAGACCTGTCGGATCGGCAGCTGCGCGACGTCGGCGCCAGGCGCAAGGACGTTGCACGCGCCATGGACCGCGAAATGGGCCGCCTCGGCCTTCTCGACATCGGCTGGCAAAGGAATAAGGAGACAGGCAGTAAAGGAATAGGGGGCTAAAGCGCGCCGACGCGCATCCACTCCCTACTCCCTACTCCCTACTCCCTACTCCCTACCTCACCACCCTCACCACCGTCCGATCCGACAGCAGCGGCAAAAGCCGCGCCATGGTTCGCGCCGTCACCGCCACGCAGCCTTGCGTCGGCGTGAAGCCGGGGCGCGCCAGGTGGAAGAAGATAGCGCTGCCGCGGCCGCGCCGGCGTGGCGCCACGTTCCAGTCGAGCACCAGGCAGGCATCGTAGAGCCGGTCGTCGCGCCGCATGCGTTCGTGGCTGGCACCATAGGGGATCTTGACCGGCCTGTTGTAATTGCGGTCGTCAGGCACTTCGCACCAGCCCAGATCAGGCCCGATCGGCGTCATCGTCAGACGGGTCTTGCGGCCGCTGGAGAACTGATCTCCCCGGAAATATCCCGACAGGATCCGCATCGAGGCCAGCGGCGTGGCGCCGTCGCCTTCGCGCTTGTCGGCCGAGATACCGCCGCCCCCCAGCGCGCACGCAAACACCGTTTTGCCGGCCTGCAGCAGGCCCTGGCTTGGATGGCCGGGCCTGGCCCGCACGGTCAGCACGCGCAGCCCTTTTCGCAAAATTGCGCCGGCTGCATTGCGATCGTGTTTTTTCTTGTATGATCGTGCCACGGAACAAATCACTGTGATCGGCTGTTGTGCCGGTCAGCTTCCGCATAAACAGGCAGCGGTCAACTGAATTTTCTTTTCAAAACAACGGATTGATCCATGACTTCACGCACCATTCTAATCGTCGATGACGATGACGACCTGCGCGGCACCCTGGTCGAGCAATTGTCCCTTTACGAGGAATTCGACGTGCTGCAGGAATCGACTGCCGCAAAAGGTGTCGCCACTGCGCGCGGCGGCCTCATCGATCTGCTTATCATGGATGTCGGGCTGCCCGACATGGATGGCCGCGAAGCGGTAAAGATCCTGCGCAAGGGCGGCTACAAGGCGCCCATCATCATGCTCACCGGCCACGACACCGATTCGGATACGATCCTTGGCCTCGAAGCCGGCGCCAACGACTATGTGACGAAGCCGTTCCGTTTCGCTGTGCTGCTCGCGCGCATTCGCGCGCAATTGCGCCAGCATGAGCAGAGCGAGGACGCCACTTTCTCGGTTGGGCCTTACACCTTCAAGCCCAGCCAGAAACTGCTGATCGACCCGCGCGGCGGCAAGGTGCGGCTGACGGAGAAAGAGGCCTCGATCATCAAATATCTCTATCGCGCCGACCAGAAGGTGGTGACGCGCGACGTGCTGCTCGAGGAAGTGTGGGGCTACAATTCCGGCGTCACTACGCACACGCTGGAAACTCATGTCTACCGGCTACGCCAGAAGATCGAGCGCGATCCTTCCAATGCGGAAATTCTTGTGACAGAAAGCGGTGGCTACAAGCTGGTTCCTTAAACATTTCATTATCCAATGAGCGGTCTGGGCGGGACTGCTGTCGGGTGCGATCCTGTCGGAGGGGGATTCAGGATCGACTCGTGAAGGAGGGATTGGACTGACCGTTCGGGGACACAGCTAGATGGCGCTGGATGACGACATCCGCATCCTGTCCGCCGTGAGGCTCTTCGAGGGCTTCACGCAGGAACAATTGCGCCTGCTCGCCTTTGGCGCCGAGAACACCAGGCTGCTTGCCAACCACAAGCTTTACCGCGAGGACGACGAGGCCGATTCGGCCTATATCGTGGTCAGCGGGCGTATCGTCCTCTATCGGGAGCAGGATGGCGAACGCATCCCGATCGGCACCGCCGGCCCCGGCACGATCCTGAGCGAACTGGCCTTGATCGCCGACACCAATCGGCTGACCAGCGCATCGGCCGAAATCGATTCCGAAGTGATCCGGCTCAGCCGCAAGATGTTCCGCCGTATCCTGGAGGAATATCCCGAAGTGGCGGTTCAGTTGCACCAGCGAATCCTGGAGGATTTCCAGGCGATGATCCGCCGCATCGAAGAGCTGGCGCCACGCTTCTCCGGCTGAGATGGAGGCGCAGATATACGGGCTGACCGTACTGCCGCCCGGACCTGAGGGTTCCGTTGACAGGCAACAGGTGAAATCCTACAGAACCCCTCGAAGGCGGGCGGCCTAACAGGCACCGCCACCACCAGGTTCCTGGGGAGCGAGGCATGCTGCCAGCTCGGTATGAGACGATCATCCTGTATGCCCGCAACGACGCGTTCGGCGACGGATTGATCCGGATTCCGGCTTTGCGCGCCGCCAGAACCGCGTTCCCCGATAGTTTTATCGTCTACGGAACCACCGGCTCGTCGTCCCTTGAACATGTCCTCGATCGCCATGCCGGCCACTTGGTCGATGCGATCAATGTACGGACGCCTCTGGCGCATCTCGTCGCCAGCCACCGCAAGGGCAAGGGGCGATTGGCCGTTGTCGATTTCCGCATCTCGGCGCGTTGGCTGCTCCAGGCCTCGGCGTCGCTGCTCGGCCGCGGGATCGCCTATGAAGCGAACTTTCCGGGTTTCGCTCTTTCCTGGCGCCCTGGCCAAAGGTCGGAAGCACGACCCGAGCACAATGCATGGCGTTACCACCGCCTCATCGAGCGACTTGCGGGGAAACGGTTGCCTTTCGACCATCGGCTGGAGCCCACCCCGGCCGCGCGGGCGGCGGCCAGGAGCCTGGCGGAGGGCAAGCATGCTCCCTTGATCGTTGTCGCGGCGCATGGCGACGGCGGCAAACGCATGACGGCGGATCAGGTTGTCGCTATCTCCGACAGCTTGATCGCCGACGGGGCAAATCTTCTCTATGTGAAAACCCCGGGGGACGGCCCTGATGTGGCAGAACTGGCCCAACGCGTGCCGAAGCTGCAACTTGTCGATTCCAGCACGGTCGAGGGTGTCGATGTCAGCGATCTTCTGCTGGCGCTCGGAGAGTTTGCCGATCTTTACATTGGCGCCGAAGGCGGTACGGCACATCTCATGGCGACCGTGATGACGCCGATGGTCATCGTCAGTGGCGGCGCCAATATGGCCCGTTGGAGGCCGCTTTCCAATTGCGTGGACGTGATCGAGTCCCGCCACGCAAGTCCAACCGGCCTGGTCGCCAATGTCCCGGCGCCGAAAATTATCGAGGCGGCCCAGCGGATGCTGGCGACGCGCCACCGCGACCACCCCTACCTGCTGGATCACGCGGCAGGCGTATCAGCGCCGCAATTTCGGGACAACGACACGCGCAAGGACAAAGACTTGAAGCGCGTCGTTTGAATCCGTCTGGCGCGCTTTGGGGTGTGTTTGAGATTCAGATCAGGCCGCGTCGAAAAAGGCGGGTTCCGAGTGAAAGCACCGGTAGTACAGGAGGCCGTCATTTGCAGTCCGGCGGCCTCACTTGAATATAGACACACCTAATCCAGATCGAACCGCGCGATGACAGGCACATGGTCCGACGGGCGCTCCCAGCCGCGCGCCAGGCGCAGGATCTCGTAGCCGGAAAAGCTGGGCACCAGATTTGGCGACGACCAGACATGGTCGAGCCGGCGGCCGCGGTTAGACGCTTCCCAATCCTGCGCTCGGTAGCTCCACCAGGTGTAGAGCTTCTGCTCATGCGGCACGTTGAGCCGCATCAGGTCGACCCAGTTGCCGGCGAGGCGCATCGCCTCGAAATTTTCCGTCTCGACCGGCGTGTGGCTGACGACGTTGAGCAGTTGCTTGTGCGACCAGACGTCGTGTTCGAGCGGGGCGATGTTGAGGTCGCCGACCAGCACCGAGCCGGACACCTCGTCATGCTCGGCCCGGATGGCATTCATCTCGGCGACGAAATCGAGTTTGTGCTTGAACTTCCTGTTGATGACGGGATCCGGTTCGTCGCCACCGGCCGGAACGTAGAAATTGTGCAGCAGGATCGCCTTGCCGCCGGCCCGCACCGTCACCGAGAGGTGCCGGCTGTCCTCGATCTCGCAAAAGCGTCGCTTCTCGACCACCTCGATCGGCCGCCGCGCCACCGTCGCGACGCCGTGATAGCCCTTCTGGCCATGGAAGGCGATGTGCTCGTAGCCGAGCTTGCGGAAGGCTTTTTCGGGAAACAGCTCGTCCGGAACCTTGGTTTCCTGCAGGCAGAGCACGTCAGGCGCATGCTCGACGAGCAGGCGTTCGACGATCGGCATGCGCAGCCGAACGGAGTTGATGTTCCAGGTGGCGATGGAAAAGGGCATTGGCAATCCAGGACAGCGTGCAACCGGCCAGAACCGATGGGTCCCGGCGGGGAAGACGCCTTTTGACGGAGTCAGCCCGGGAAATTGCCAGCCGCGGGCGGCAAAGACAAGCCGGGCAACGCCCGACGAGGCCCGGCCCGCTGCTTTCCACAGCTATAACGACAGGCTTAGCGCGGCTTGTTGGTGTTGAGCTCGCGGTTCGCCGTGTAGTCGATGGCAAAAGTGTCAGGCGCGAAGCTGACGCCTTCCTTGGTGTTGAAGATCATCACCGTCGTATCCTTGCCCTGCGCGTCGGTGATCGTCCACTGGCGCAAATCGAAGGTTTTCGGATCGAACATCATGGTGATCTTCGAATTGCCGAACACCGATTTGTCGGCGAGCTGGATGGTAGTAAGGTCATCCTCCTGCTTGACGCTTTTGACCCGGTCGCCGGAGAGGTCGATCCTGTCGTCGAGCAGCAGCTTCAAAGGCGTCTTCGACAGCGGATAGAGATCTGACGTGTTGAGCTTCTTGTTCAGGATGACCACCGACTTGCCGTCTGAAATCACCCGGAAGTTTGAAGAGCCATCATAGTTGAAGCGGATCTTGCCGGGCCGTTCGAGGAAGAACTTGCCGCCTGTCTGCTCGCCCTTGGGGCCGAACTGCACGAATTCGCCGCTCATCGATTTGACCGAGGAAAAATGATCGGCGATCTTCTGTGCCGCGGCCGGCACGGCCGCCTGCGCCGAGGCCAGCACCTGGAAGCCGGGCACCGCGTTGAAGGCTGCCGCCCCTGCAATCGCCAGGCCGAGGCCCAGCAACTGACGCCGTGAGGGAGCAACTTTGCCGGGCGCTGAAGGATCATTTCTCATGTCGGTCACTCTCATCTGATTCCTGAGTTGTTCTGTGCTTGGACCGCCAGTTAGGCTGAAATTTGGCGGGTCAAGCGTCCCTCAGTCGGTTCAACGCCTTGAAACGTTCCAGGTTGCCGGACCGGCTGTCACAAGCGTCAGGCCTTCTCGTCAGAATCAGGCCTTCTCGTCAGAACTTGTCGTCTTCGGTCGGCACCAGGATCTCGCGCTTGCCGGCATGGTTGGCCGGGCCGACGATGCCCTCCTTCTCCATCTTCTCGATGATCGAGGCGGCGCGGTTGTAGCCGATGCCCAGCCGGCGCTGGATATAGCTGGTCGAGGCCTTGCCGTCGCGCAGCACAACGGAAACCGCCTGATCGTAAGGATCGTCGGAATCCTCGAAATTGCCGTTGCCGCCACCGCCGCCTGAACCGCCCTTGCCGGACGGCTCGTCGTCGTCCTCGCCGTCGTCCTCGGTGATGGCGTCTAGATATTCCGGCACGCCCTGCAGCTTCAGATGCGCGACGATCTTCTCGACCTCTTCGTCGGCGACGAAGGGGCCGTGCACGCGCTGGATACGGCCGCCGCCGGCCATGTAGAGCATGTCGCCCATGCCGAGCAGCTGCTCGGCGCCCTGTTCGCCCAGAATGGTGCGGCTGTCGATCTTCGACGTCACCTGGAAGGAGATGCGGGTCGGGAAATTGGCCTTGATGGTGCCGGTAATGACGTCGACCGACGGACGCTGCGTGGCCATGATGACATGGATGCCGGCGGCGCGCGCCATCTGCGCCAGGCGCTGCACCGCACCCTCGATGTCCTTGCCGGCGACCATCATCAGGTCGGCCATCTCGTCGATGATGACGACGATATAGGGCATTGGCTCGAGATCGAGATTCTCGGTCTCGTAGATCGCCTCGCCGGTCTGGCGGTCGAAGCCGGTCTGCACGGTGCGTGAGATCTTTTCGCCCTTCTTGTCCGCCTGGCTGACGCGGGCATTGAAGCCGTCGATGTTGCGCACGCCGACCTTGGACATCTTGCGGTAGCGGTCCTCCATCTCGCGCACGGTCCATTTCAGCGCCACCACAGCCTTCTTCGGATCGGTAACAACCGGCGTGAGCAGGTGCGGGATGCCGTCATAGACCGAGAGTTCCAGCATCTTCGGATCGATCATGATCAGCCGGCAATCCTGCGGCGTCAGCCGGTAGAGCAGCGACAGGATCATGGTGTTGATGGCGACCGATTTGCCCGAGCCGGTGGTGCCGGCGACCAGCACGTGCGGCATCTTGGCGATGTCGACGATGACCGCCTCGCCATTGATGGTCTTGCCCAGCGCCAGCGCCAGCTTGGCCTTCGTCGTCTCGAAATCACGGCTGGCCAGAATCTCCCTGAGATAGACGGTCTCGCGCTTGGCGTTCGGCAGTTCGATGCCGATGGCATTGCGGCCGGGCACCACGGCGACGCGGCAGGCGATGGCGCTCATCGAGCGGGCGATGTCGTCGGACAGGCCGATAACCCGCGACGATTTGATGCCAGGCGCCGGTTCGAGTTCATAGAGAGTGACCACCGGACCGGGACGGACGGCGATGATCTCGCCCTTGACGCCGAAATCCTCCAGCACGCCTTCGAGCAGGCGCGCATTCTGCTCCAGCGCGTCCTTCGACAGGCTGGCGTCGCGCACCACGTTCTTCGGTTCCGACAGGAAGTGCAGCGACGGCATTTCGAATTTTTCCGAGCCGATCAGCGATGTCTGCGCCTCCCGCTGGACACGGGCGCCGGGAGCCGGACGCGGTGCCGGTGCCTCGACGCGGGTGGCGGCATCGGAGCGGAACGGCTGGACCTTGGTGGTGCCGCGCCTGATGGGCTCCTGTTCCGGCCCGAAATCCAGATCGTCGTCGGCTTCGAAAATATCGGCATCGTCGGGGTCGAGCGAGACGCTGCGGTCATTGACCATGGCGGCGAAGAATTCGGGCTCGACGCGGGCGCGGCCAGCCTGGCTCATCCGCGTTTCAGCGAACTCAGCCGATTCGACCCGTTCGGCGGCGCGCCGCCAGGCGGTGGAGCGCTGTTCCATCTCCGGCTCGTACTCGTCACGCTCCTGCCTTCGGCGCGCGGCGCGGCGGTGCATCCACGCGCGGAACGAGAGCCACCAATGAGTAATTGCCCCGAGCGCCAGGATACCCTCGTCGCCTTCGTCCTCATCATTGTCGAACAAAAGGTCGTCCTCGCGCGGATCAGCGGGCTCGTCCTCCATGACGGCAAATCCGTTCTTGCGTCCGATCAGCGCCGACCCATGGGCAAAGAGCCACAGCGCGGGTGCGGCCAGCAGGATGGCGATGATGCTGGCGATAAGCCCGGTCGGATAGCCGCCGATGACGACGCTGGGGATCTTCAGCACCATGTCGCCAAACACGCCGCCGAGGCCGGTAGGGAGCGGCCAGGTCTTGGGCGGCACCACACAACCGGCCATTGCCGCGGCCAACAGCGCGAAGCCGAACCAGGACAGCCCGCGCTTGGGCAGCCTGTCGATGCCGCGCGCGGAAAACAGCAGGAACCCCCAGATCACCGTCGGAACCAGCGCTGCGACGGCGGCGAGGCCGAAGAACTGCATGGCCAGATCGGAGAACACGGCACCCGCATAGCCCATGGCGTTGGTGACGGTGTTGTTCGTCGCGTGGGAGAAGCTCGGATCGGCGACGTTCCACGTGGCAAGGCTGGCGACCCCAAAGGCGGTGAGCGCGAACAGCCCAGCGCCGACCATCCGCCCGACCTGACGCCGCGCGAAGGCTTGGATGCCGTGCCCCGTATCGGCCAGCGCGAGCGGTGCTGAGGCCCCTGAACGCATGCTCTTCCCCGTCTGTCATGGACTCGCCAGGTGCGTGGCGCACTCCGGCAGATTCGGGTCTCAGACTATCGGTGGGAAGGTTAAAGGCGCATTAACTATAAGGGGTTGAGGTGATCAAACCTCGTTACCACCGGTTGAGCCGCTTGGAATGCATGCAGCAGTGCCTTTGAGGCGCTGGCAAACACCATGATGGACGACGGAGCTGGCAGATAGACCTGCCGCGGAACGAGACAATAGCGGGCCTGCGTGCCCGCCATTGTCCGTTTTTGGCAACAAAAGATCGGGCTGGGGCCCGGCAGGTCAGTTGGCGCCACCGAGCGCCTGCAGGTTTGCGCAGAATTCGGCGTGCGGCTTGCTCATCGCCGCATCCTGGCAAAAAAGAGGCCCGGAAATTATCCGGGCCTCAATGCGTGAACTCCTTTCGAGAGTGTCACGACGGGATGGTTTGGGGGGCCGGCGGGAGGAGGTTCCACCGGCCCCGTGAGGCGGAGCTGGCCTTACGGCACCACTTCGCCATGCTGGGAGATGTCGAGGCCTTCGACCTCTTCCTGGGTCGTCGGACGCAGGCCGACCAGCGCCTTGACGATGTAGAGGATCACGAAGGTTGCAATCCCCGTCCACACGATGGTGACGGCGACGCCGTAGATCTGCTTGCCGAGCGAAGCGCCTGCACCGAGGCTGTTGATCGCCGGATCGGCGAGAACACCGGTGAGCAGAGCGCCGATGACACCGCCGACGCCATGCACGCCGAAGGCATCAAGCGAGTCGTCATAGCCGAACATGTGCTTGACCTTGACCGCCGAGAGGTAGCAGACGACGCCCGCAACGATGCCGACGATGAAGGCGCCGGTCGGGTTGACGAAGCCGGAGGCAGGTGTCACCGCGACCAGGCCGGCGACGGCGCCGGAGATAATGCCGAGCACCGAAGGCTTCTTGGCGACGATCCATTCGGCGAACATCCAGGCGAGTGCCGCGGCTGCGGTCGCAACCTGGGTGTTGAGCATGGCAGCGCCGGCGAGGCCGTCGGCGGCCAGTTCCGAACCGGCGTTGAAGCCGAACCAGCCGACCCACAGCAGCGAAGCGCCGATCACCGAATAGACCAGGTTGTGCGGCGCCATGTTGGTGGCGCCGTAGCCTTCACGCTTGCCGAGAACCAGCGCGCAGACGAGACCCGCGACACCGGCGTTGATGTGGACGACCGTGCCGCCGGCAAAGTCGAGCACGCCGGCCGTGCCGAGGAAGCCGCCACCCCAGACCCAATGCGCGATCGGCACGTAGATGACCAGCAGCCACAGCGCCATGAAGATCAGCAGCGCCGAGAACTTGAAGCGTTCGGCGAAGGCGCCGGCAATCAGCGCCGGAGTGATGATGGCGAAGGTCATCTGGAACATCGAGAACACGAATTCAGGAATATTCGCGACGCCCGGCAGCCACAGCGAGGCAGTGGTGATGCCGTGATGGAAGAATTTCGAGGTGCCGCCGAGATAGCTGTTCATGCCGCCGCCGTCGGAAAAGGCCAGCGAATAGCCGAACATGAACCACAGCACCGTCACCAGGCAGGTGATGGCAAAGCTCTGCATGATGGTGGCGAGCACGTTCTTCTTGCGCACCATGCCGCCGTAAAACAGCGCCAGGCCCGGGATGGTCATCATCAGCACGAGCGCCGTCGAGGTCAGCATCCAGGCGGTATTGCCGGTGTCGAGCACCGGGGTTGGGGCAGCCGGTGCAGCCGCTGCCGCGGCAGGAGCCGCTTCCTGCGCGAAGGCGGCGACCGTGCCCAATGCTGCGAGAGCGAGCGAACCCAAAAGGGCGGCCCGTCCCGTCGTCTTCAAGGTAGAAGGAATATTCATTGAACTCTCCATTGGAATACGTGATCGCCGCTCAGAGCGCGTCGGTGTCTGTTTCGCCGGTGCGGATGCGCACCGCCTGATCGATGCCGAAAACGAAGATCTTGCCGTCGCCGATCTGGCCGGTCTTGGCGGCTGAGGTGATGGCTTCGACGGCCTTGTCGACCATGTCGGCACTGACCGCGACTTCGATCTTGATCTTCGGCAGGAAGCTGACCGCGTATTCCGCCCCGCGATAGATTTCCGTGTGCCCTTTCTGACGCCCGTAGCCTTTGACTTCGGTGACGGTCAGGCCCTGGATGCCGACGGCGGTAAGCGCTTCGCGGACCTCGTCGAGCTTGAACGGCTTGATGATTGCCATCACGATTTTCATAAGGTTGCACCCTTTGCTGTTGCGGTCCCCCGCGTTTGCACGACTTCACCGATCCTAAAGAGCCGGAGAGTGCCCACGTGGATTCAAGCTCCGTGCCAAGTGCCGAAGCAGGGTGTTAACCCGTTGTAAACAAAGGGATGAAGGCGGCCGAAGCCGTGAGGTGCCCGCAACAACGGCAAAGCATCTGCTTAAAAACTATGCAATTTTCGAAAAATGCCTACTCTGTAGGCGGTCGCTTGAGCCGGATCAGCCCTTCCTGCGCAACCGAGGCAATCAACGTGCCGTCGCGGGCAAACAGCGACCCGCGCGTGAAGCCGCGCGAGCCCTGTGTCGACGGGCTGTCCTGCGTGTAGAGCATCCAATCGTCGAGCGCATGGCTGCGGTGGAACCACATGGCATGGTCGAGGCTCGCCGCCTGGATATCGCGGTCGAAAATGGCGCGGCCATGCGCAAAGGTCGAGGTGTCGAGCAGCGTCATGTCTGAGAGATAGGCGAGCACCGCCGCCTGGATGGCGCGATCCGCCGGAACCGGACCGGTGGTGCGGATCCAGATGTTCTGCTTCGGCTCCAACTTTTCGCGGCTCGTGTAATGCTTCAGCATCACCGGCTTCATCTCGATCGGCCGGTCGCGCTCCCAATAGCGTTTGATGCCTTCGGGCACCGCCTCGCCGAACTTGCCCAGCAACTCGCGCTGTGACAGCAACGTGTCGGGTCCGGCAACGTCCTGCGGCATCGGCACCTGGTGTTCGAGACCGACCTCATCCTGCTGGAACGACGCCTCCAGCGAAAAGATCGCCTGGCCGTGCTGGATCGCCACCACGCGCCGCGTGGTGAAGGAGCCGCCGTCGCGGATGCGGTCGACCTCGTACACGATCGGCACCTTGGTGTCGCCGGGCCGCATGAAATAGCCATGCAGCGAATGCACGTGACGATCAGGGTCGACGGTTCGCTGCGCCGCGACCAGCGCCTGGGCGATGGTCTGGCCGCCGAAGACGCGCTGCCAGTCGAGCAAGGGACTGCGACCACGATACAGATTGTGTTCCAGCTTCTCGAGGTCGAGAATGCCGAGAAGCTCGTCCATGGCGGCCGTCATATTTCGCGCCCTCGCAGCAGAAGTGTTATGGCGGTTTCCGACAGGACGGACAGGCAGTCAAGGGCGCAAGACGCGGCTGGCGCGCAAGGAGCGAAGTTGATGCAACGCAAGGTGGACACGAAAACCAAGCCTGGACTCGATGTTCTGGTCGCCGGCGCCGGTTATGTCGGCCTGGCCAGCGCCGTATCGCTGAAGCAGGCCCGTCCGGGCCTTGCCGTCGCTCTCGTCGATGCCGCGCCGGCCGGTGTCTGGCAAAGGGATGGCCGCGCTTCGGCCATTGCCGCCGCCGCCTGCCGGATGCTCGACCAGCTCGGCGTGTGGGCCGAAATGGCGCCGCAGGCCCAGGCGATCACCGAGATGATCATCACCGATTCGCGCACTTCCGATCCGGTGCGTCCGGTCTTCCTGACCTTCGACGGCGAAGTGGCGCCGGGCGAGCCGTTCGCACATATGGTCGCCAACAAAGTGCTGAACGGCGCCTTGCGGGCCCGCGCCGAGAAACTCGGCATCGACATCATCGAAGGCGTGGCGGTGCAGGGTTTCGAGACCAACGGCGGTGGCATCACCGTGCATCTCGCCGACGGTGCGACACTGAAGGCGCGGCTGCTGGTCGCCGCCGACGGCGTCAACTCCAAGCTGCGCGACATGGCCGGCATCAAGACGGTGAAGTGGGAATATGGCCAGTCCGGCATCGTCTGCACGGTCGCGCATGAACGCCCGCACAACGGCCGCGCCGAAGAGCATTTCCTGCCGGCCGGCCCTTTCGCGACGTTGCCGCTCAAGCCCAGCGAGGACGGCACCAATCGCTCGTCGATCGTCTGGGTCGAGCGCACGCAGGATGCCGAGAAGCTGGTGGCCGGTGACGACCTCGTCTTCGAGCATGAACTCGAACAGCGCTTTAGTCTGAAGCTCGGCGAGATCCGCGTTGCCGACAAGCCGCGCGCCTGGCCGCTCGGCCTCACCATCGCCCGCGCTTTCGTCGCTCCGCGCATCGCGCTCGCCGGCGACGCCGCCCACGGCATCCATCCGATCGCCGGACAGGGCCTCAATCTCGGCTTCAAGGATGTCGCCGCACTTGCCGAGGTGATCGTCGAGGCCGACCGGATCGGCCAGGATATCGGCGCGCTCGACGTGCTCGAACGCTACCAGCAATGGCGCCGCTTCGACACGGTCCAGATGGGCATCACGACGGATGTGCTGAACCGGCTGTTTTCCAACGACATCGGCCCGCTGCGCGCCGTCCGCGACATCGGCCTCGGCTTGGTCGAACGCATGCCGCGCCTGAAGGAGTTCTTCATCCGCCAGGCGTCGGGACTGTCCGCTAGCACGCCTCGATTGTTGAAGGGCGAGGCGATCTGATCGGGGTGTCATTACACGCAAGGGTGTGTTGAGATTCAGATCAGGCCGAGTCGAGAACGGTGGGTTTCGAGAACCGGAGCGGAGCGTACGTTTGGGTACGCGAGAACCGGAAGCGCAGGAAGCTGCCGTTCGCAGGCCGGCATCACCTGAATATCAGCATACCCCTAGTTCACCTCGAAACCCAGCTTCTGCCGCAGCCGCAGTATGCGCTGGTCGGATATCTCGAGGCGTTTCTCGCCGCCTTGGGCGGCGCGGTTGACCATCTGCAGCAGGTCGTTGCGCTCGGCGACATCGAGGCGTTCGCGCAGGAACGGCGCCAGCTTGTCGATGACAACAGTGGTGTCGTCGATCTGTGCTGCCGCCCATTTGGCGTAGATCACCGCTTCGTCCGTCTTCTTCTTGTCGGCGATCTCGGAGATCACCAAGCGAATGACAGCCTCGCGTCGCGGCAGGACCGGCCCTTCCTCGGAGACGATTGCGGTGATCAGCGTCGCGGCGGCCACCACCGGATCGTCGATCGCGGTCAGTGGCGACAGGGCCGCCTGCTTGCGCAGCTTCTTGCGGCGCACCGAACCCTGGACCCGGCCGATGACATCGGCAACGTCACGCGCAGCCTCGTTCATGGCCTTCATCCGGTACCACCAGAACGCCGCCGCGCCCAGCACGCCAAGGACAGCAATCAAGAACGGCATGCCGACACCCCCCAAAATCCCGCCAACGATAGGAGAACTCTTGCGGTGCTTCAACATGCAAGAGTTGCGCCGGGCGAAGAACTCGGACCCCGCCAGGCGCTTCCGATGAAACCACCGCTCCAGACGACGGGCGACGAAGGAATCGCCTCTACGATCCCGGCACATCGTAGATCGCGCGCACCTCGATAGTGCCGATTTCGGCCAGCGGAATCTCGGCGGCGATCTCCAGCGCCTGGTCAAGATTATCAGCCTCGATCATGACGAAGCCGAGCAATTGCTCCTTGGTTTCGGCGAACGGGCCGTCGGTGATCAGGCTCTTGCCCTTGCGCCTGCGAAGGGTCTTCGACGTTTTCACCGATTGCAGCGCCTGGGCGATGATCAGTATCCCACGCTGATCCAACGAACGGTCATGAGCCATCGAATCGGCATCGAGCTTGGCCAGACGCTCCGGCGTCATGGCATGGAGGTCCTTTTCCTCACCATAGACCAGACAGACATATTTCATTTCCAGCTCCCTTGCTGCGTCGAACCAGTCGAACCATAGGACGCGGTGACGAGCGTGTCAGCGTTGCCCCTGACCGCTGCCGCATGGTCGAGAAGGCACGCCGCGATGCCGATGATGGCAACCGCGACCAGAAGCCGGCCAAAACCGGACGCCGGCGGGTGCAACCAGAAGTCTTCCGGTCGGCAGGCATTGCGGCCTGCGCCTTTCCACGGTGCGAAAAACAGATTGTCCATACGAACCTCCATCCGGCCACAACCTCGTGGCCGCCCGCAGGACGGGCGCGGGAGATCAAAGCCGACATTTTTGCACATGCACTTTTTCGAAAAGAATTTGGCCACCAACTGCGCAGTGGTTCAAAGAGCGCAGTGGCCTTCGCCTTCGCGCGCGCTATAGTTGACCGGACGCCGGGGCTCCCCCAGGCAACCAGCCGCGGCAACCCCAGCCACGACAACCAAGGAGGAATTCATGGACCGCACCGCAAACGCCGTCTGGAAAGGCGATCTGAAGGGGGGCACGGGCACGCTCGACACCCAGAGCGGAACCCTGAAGGGCACGCCCTATTCGTTCAAGGCACGCTTCGAGGACGAAAGCGGCAAATCCGGCACCAATCCGGAAGAGCTGATCGCGGCGGCGCACGCCGGCTGCTTTGCCATGCAGTTCTCGCATTTCCTGGCCGAGAACGGCACGCCCGCCACCGAACTCGACGCCAAGGCGGTGGTGACGCTGGTTCCCGGCACGGGGATCACCGGCAGCGCCCTCACGGTGGTCGGCAAGGTGCCCGGCATCGATGCCGCGAAATTTGGGGAGCTGGCCGAAAAGGCCAAGGCCGGATGTCCGGTCTCGAAGGCGCTCGGCGCCATAAATGTATCGCTTGACGCTCGGCTCGGCTGAGCACGCTGGATCCAGCGTGATGACCCGGCGCGAACGCACAGGCGCGCCGGGGTTATGCGCCCAGCGCGTCTAGCCGGGCGCGAAGTGCGGCGACTTCCTGCTCCAGCACCTCCAACCGCGCCTCCAGGTCGGAAGCCGGCAGGGCCGATGCACTCCGCTGCGCCGAAAGGGCTGCAACGTCCACAGGGCCGCTGAGGAGATGCACGTAGCGGTCCTCGCGTTGGCCCGGTCCGCGCGGGATTTCCTGGATGAGTGGCGGTCGGCGGCCGATCAGCATGTCGAGTTCGGCGCGCAGATCTTCGATCGATGAGAATCGCGCCATACGCTCGCTCCGCGCCAGCAGTTCATGTGCCGTCTGCGGCCCGCGCAGCAACAGCAGGCCGATCAAAGCGGTCTGCGGCGTCGTCAGCGAGAAGCGCTGCGCCATCTGGTGCTCGTAGCGCTCGACGCGCGAACCGAACATCTGCCGCACCAGCCCCTTTTGTTCGAGCAGCTTCAGCCCCCGGTGCACCTCGACCTGTTCCAGCGCCATCACCGGCTCGCGCGCCGTCTTCTGGTTGGCGGCGGCCAGTGCTGCATTGAGCGTCAGCGGATAGACATCCGGCGTCAGCTCCTTCTTCTCGATCAGGCAGCCGAGGATGCGCGCCTCGACGGGGGAAAGAATTGGAAGATCATCGCTCATTGGATTTGCTCGCGCCGGCAACCAACCTGCCGCCTAGACCCTTCTCTCAACCATCATCTTCTTGATCTCGGCGATCGCCTTGGCCGGGTTGAGGCCCTTGGGGCACGTTTGCGCGCAGTTCATGATGGTGTGGCAGCGATAGAGCCGGAACGGATCCTCGAGATCGTCGAGCCGCTCGCCCTTGGCCTCGTCGCGGCTATCGATCAGCCAGCGATAGGCCTGCAAAAGCGTTGCCGGACCGAGATAGCGATCGCCGTTCCACCAATAGCTCGGGCACGAGGTCGAGCAGCAGGCGCACAGGATGCACTCGTAGAGCCCGTCGAGCTTCTCGCGGTCCTCATGGCTCTGCAGCCATTCCTTGGCCGGCTCAGGCGACACCGTCTTCAGCCATGGCTGGATCGAGGCATGCTGGGCGTAGAAATTGGTAAGGTCCGGCACCAAATCCTTGACCACCTGCATATGCGGCAGCGGATAGACCTTGACGGCGCCGGAAATGTCGTCGCATCCCTTGGTGCAGGCCAGCGTGTTGGAGCCGTCGATGTTCATGGCGCAGGAGCCGCAAATGCCCTCGCGGCAGGAGCGGCGCAAGGTCAGCGTCGGATCGATCTTGTTCTTGATCCAGAGCAGCGCGTCGAGCACCATCGGCCCGCAATCGTCCATGTCGACGAAATAGGTGTCGATGCGCGGGTTCTCGTCATCGTCCGGTGACCAGCGGTAAATGCGGTACTCGCGCAGGTTGGTTGCGCCCTCCGGCTTCGGCCAGGTTTTGCCCGCCTTGATCTGCGAATTCTTGGGGAGTGTCAGTTCGACCATTACCTCAGGTCCTTTCGGATGACGAGCTTCAGCCCGGACCAGATTTCATTGACGGCGGCCACTTTCACGTCGACCAGATCGCGCTTCAGCGCCGCGGCGCGAACAACACCTTCGGTGACGTCAGTGGCCACTTTCGAAGCCTTTTTCGGCCAGGATACCCAGACCATGCCGTCGCGCTTGATCGCTGCCTCGACATCGCCGAGGCGATCCTCGATCTCGGCGCGTTGCCGGGCGAAGGCATGGACGGCGTCGTATTTCAGGATCGTTCCCGAAATATCAGACCAATCGGCCAGCCGATCGACTTGAGCGAAGTCAACGGCCTCAGTGAGATCGCTGAGATCATCGGGGAGCGCGATGAAGGCGGCGGTCATGCCGTCCTTCAGGCCGAGCTTGGCCGGAAGGGGCGTGCCGGAATATCCCGAGGCCGCCAGCGCCATCGTCAATACACCCTGGCCTTCGGTGCGATCTTGACCGGGTTGATACCCCCATCTTGTTCCTTGAGCAGCAGTTCGGTGTGCACTGGCCGATAGCTGAGCGTCACCTTGCCGTCTTCGCTGAGCCTGGCCAGCGTGTGCTTGCGCCAGTTGGCATCATCTCGGGCTGAAAAATCCTCCCGCGCATGCGCGCCACGGCTCTCCTTGCGCGCCGCGGCGCCGTAGACCGTGGTGATGGCGTTGGCCATCAGGTTTTCCAGTTCCAGCGTTTCGACAAGGTCGGAGTTCCAGATCATCGAGCGATCGAACACCTTGACATCCCTGAGCTCGCCCCAGATCTGCGAAATGCGTTCGCAGCCGCTGTCCAGCGATTCCTGGGTACGGAACACCGCCGCGTCTTCCTGCATCGCCTTCTGCATCTTCTCGCGCAGTACCGCCGTCGGCGTCGAGCCGCTGGCGTGGCGCAGCCGATCGAAGCGGTCCATGATCTTTTCGACCGAGGCCTCATTGGGCGAAGGAATTGCCGAATTGCGGTCGATGACCTGGCCCGCCCGGATCGCCGCCGCGCGGCCGAACACCACCAGGTCGATCAGCGAGTTCGAACCGAGCCGGTTGGCGCCATGCACCGAGGCGCAGCCGGCCTCTCCGACCGCCATCAGCCCCGGCGACACCTGGTCGGGATTGAGTGCCGTCGGGTTGAGCACCTCGCCCCAGTAGTTGGTCGGCACGCCGCCCATATTGTAGTGCACCGTCGGCAGCACCGGGATCGGCTCCTTGGTCAGGTCGACGCCGGCAAAGATCTTGGCCGATTCCGAAATGCCCGGCAGCCGCTCATGCAGCACGGCCGGATCGAGGTGGTCGAGGTGCAGGAAGATATGGTCCTTCTTCGGGCCGACGCCGCGGCCTTCGCGGATCTCAAGCGTCATGCAGCGCGAGACGACATCGCGCGAGGCAAGGTCCTTGGCCGATGGCGCGTAGCGCTCCATGAAACGCTCGCCCTCGGAGTTGACGAGATAGCCGCCCTCGCCGCGCGCGCCCTCGGTGATCAGGCAGCCGGCGCCGTAGATTCCGGTCGGGTGGAACTGCACGAACTCCATGTCCTGAAGCGCGAAACCCGCCCGCGCGGCCATGCCGCCGCCGTCGCCGGTGCAGGTGTGCGCCGAGGTGGCCGAGAAATAGGTGCGGCCATAGCCGCCTGTCGCCAGCACCACCATCTTGGCCGAGAAGCGGTGGATGGTGCCGTCGTCGAGGTTCCATGCGACGACGCCTGTACAGGTCCCGTCCGGCTCCATGATCAGGTCGAGTGCGAAATACTCGATGAAGAACTGGGCATTGTTCTTCAGCGACTGGCCATAGAGCGTGTGCAGCATGGCGTGGCCGGTCCGGTCTGCGGCGGCGCATGTGCGCTGCACCGGCGGGCCTTCGCCGAAATTCATCATCATGCCGCCGAACGGCCGCTGATAGATCTTGCCCTCCTCGGTGCGCGAGAACGGCACGCCGTAATGTTCGAGTTCGTAGACGGCGGCGGGCGCCTGCTGGACCATGTACTCCTGCGCGTCGATGTCACCCAGCCAATCCGATCCCTTGACGGTATCGAAAAGGTGCCATTGCCAATTGTCGGGTCCCATATTCGCAAGTGAAGCGGCAATGCCGCCCTGCGCCGCCACCGTGTGCGAGCGGGTCGGGAACACCTTGGTGATGCAGGCGGTGCGCAGGCCCTGTTCGGCCATGCCGAGCGTGGCGCGCAGCCCGGCACCGCCGGCGCCGACGACAACGACGTCGAACTTGTGGTCGACATAAGTATAGCCAGCGCTGTTGGCTCGTTTTGCGTCCTTGGCCAACTCAGCCTCCGAATGTCAGCTTGAGCAGGGCGAAGATCGAGGCGACGCCGACCGCTATGGGGAAAAATGTGTTGAGCGCGATCAGCGCCAGCTTCATGCCCTCGCCATGCACGTAATCCTCGATGATCGCCTGCATGCCGAGGCGCATATGGGTGAGCCCGGAGACCAGCACCAGGGCCATCACCATCGCCACGAACGGATTGGCAAGAGCTGCCCGCACATGCTCATAGTCGGCGCCGTTGAGTGCAATCAGGAAACCGACGAAGAACAGCATCAGCGGGATGTTGGCGATCGCGGTCAGGCGCTGGCGCCAGAAATGTCCGGTGCCCTCGCGGGCGGACCCGAGGCCGCGGACCTTCGCCAGCGGCGTGCGCATGTCGGAGTTGTTGTCGCTCATGATCAGGCTCCCCGCGCCATATAGCCGGCGATCCAGATCAGCAGCGTGAGCAGGATGGAGCCGGCCAGCGTGGCCCAGGCGATCTTCGAGGCCGTGTGCTTCTCCAGACCGTTGCCGGTGTCCCAGACCAGATGGCGCACGCCACCCAGCATGTGGTGCATCAGCGCCCAGGTGTAGCCGAACAGGATCAACCGGCCGAGCCAGGTGCCGAAGGCCCAGTTGACCCAGTCGAACGTCGCCTGCGAGCTTGCCGCAGCCATCAGCCACAGCGCGACCAGCAGCGTACCGAAATACAGCGCCCCGCCCGTGATGCGATGGATGATCGACATCGTCATCGTGATCGGCGGCCGGTACACGCTCAGATGTGGCGAAAGCGGCCGTTCACGTCTGGCAAATTCGCGGGTGGCTGGTGATTTGCTCATGGCTCCCCCAGTTCGGCGTCTCCTGCCTCATGTGGAAATGCGGCATTGCCGCTTCCGGTTGCGACTTCGGACAGCCGGTTTCTAATGCTCTTTTTGCACCGCGTCAAAGCCAGAAAACCGTTTCGAAAACGTAATTTAGTCTGACTAAACGGCAAGGTCCCGGCTTCAATCGATTAGCGCTGGGGCCCGAAGCCGGCTCGATATCGCTGCAGTGCAGCATGCCTGTCACCGGGCCCAGTGATATCGAGATTGGCGCTAGCGTTTGCAGGTCTGCGGCGTCGACCCCTTCTTCATCACCAGCGCTTCGCTTCCGTCGATCACGATTGCGTCATGTGTGCCCGCCTGGTAGCGGCTGCTCTGGTTGGCAGGCGACGCCGCAAACTCCTCGGTCGCGCCGTCGGACCCGACCACACGCAATGACGTGCCGAGATTCTGGATGGCAATCATGCCGTTATTGCCGCATCTGTAGGTGGCCGTGCCTATGCCGGATCGCGGCGCAGTAAGGTCGGTGGTGATCTTGGTTGCAGCTGCCGGGGGCGCCGCGGCTGCGATGGACGGCTGAGCCGGCGCAGACGAATTGACCGCCTTCGGCGCGCCATCCTGCGGCACACAGGCAGCAACGGTAACGAGCAACGGGAAAACGGACACCCAAACCATTCGGCGTACCGCCATTTGCCGTCCTCCCGCGCGGCAAATCAGCCGCGAATGCTTTGCCAAGATTTAGGTCATCCCGACGCAGAGACGAACGCCGGCGCGATGGTGCGGCCAAGCATGGCCGAATGATGGCCGCCGGGTTTTCCATCCAGTCGGATATTAACGGATATTAACCATGTTCACCGAGACATCGCCGCGAAGCGCGTCAGCCTCTTAACAAAGGTTAAGAAAGCGTTAATTTCCGATTCGAGGAGGCTTTCCTCAAGACATGGAGGACGCCATGCGTTCGAATTCGGGCAGATCGCGCCTTGCGGCGCTCACAGTGGCGGCCTCGGTCGTCGGCCTCGTGGCGCCAGCAGTCGCCGGTGCGCGGCATCAGGATCGCGTCTACGCCGATTCCTTCGGCAATCTCGTCATCGACAGTGCCGCCGGCTACAAGCGCATCCTCGTCGGCGAAGGCAGGCTGGCCAAGCAACTGTCCGACTACACCAGCGCCGGCCAGCCCAAGGTGATCTACGAGAACGAAGCCGACGATCTATCAGGCTACAGCGATTGCTACCGGCCACCGGTGCTGGTGAAGGGCCGTTCCTATATGTACGGACTTTCCGACGGTGAGATGCCGGAACTCAGCCCCTGCCGCTAGACTCGTGTTTGGACGCAATTTCCAAGGGAAAGCGCACCGCGCCTTTCTCGGGGAAACGTCTCACATTTCTCCTGGAATTGCTCTGCCGTCCATTCCGGCTGACGACCAGTTGTCGGCTGGCCCGGCCGAGATGCGCACGCAATCGCGCCCGGCATTCTTCGCCTGATAGAGCGCCTGGTCGGCGCGCCGCATCAGATCGGTAAAATCTTCGCTCGGATGAAGTTCGGCGACGCCGAAACTCGCTGTGCAGCGATTGTCCGCCGGCAGCCCGTTTATGGGAAGCGCACTGAAAGCACTGCGGGTGCCCTCGGCAAACAGCCGGGCGGCGGCAAGATTGGTTCCCGGCAGCATGATGGCGAACTCCTCACCGCCGATGCGGCCGGCGACATGATGGCCGGCGGCGGCCTCACGCAGGAAACCTGCAAAAGTCTCGATCACCCGGTCGCCGGACGCATGGCCGAAACTGTCGTTGACGCTCTTGAAGTGATCGAGGTCGGCGATAACCAGGGCGACCGGCACGCCTTGCCGCATCGCGCCAAGCACCGCCAACTCCGCATGGCGGGTGAAGCCGCCGCGGTTGAGCAGGCGCGAAAGCGTGTCCGTCTCCGATTTCGAGGTCACTTCGGCAAGCACGTCGCGAACCAGGATGGCCAGCATCAGCAGCGCCAGCGCCAACGCAAAGACCGTGCCGAGCGATTGCGACACCAGCGCGTAGCTGCTTTGCAGATAGGCTTGCGGATTGGCGCCCCAGCCGCCGAGCGCATGCGCAATGAACGGCTTTGAGGCAAACTGCAGGCCGCTCGCTGCCAGAACGGCCATCAATATGCGATCGAGATGGGCGGGCCCTTGCCTCGATGACCAGACGATTGCCAGCCCGACGAACTGCATGACCGCATAGGGAAGCTGGTAGGCCATCATGCGGACCAGCGACTGGCGTGGCAGGTCCTGCACGAAATACACGGCCATGGTCGTGGCGACCAGGAACAACAGCATCGGCAGCCAGGGCGGCTCCACGCCATACTTGCGGGCAAGCCCGCCATTGAACGCAATTGTGGCGCCAAGGAAAACCGCGAAGGCGGCAACGACCGGGAGCCGCGCGTCGGTGAAGGCGGGAATGCTGAATTCGATCGCCGAATAGGCCATCCCCAGCAGATAGCCAAAAGCCAGCCAGCGCGCCGCAGCGCGGCCGACATCATGGATGGCAATCGCCATGAAGGACGCCGCCAGCAGGCCTGCAACCGACAAATTGATCAAAAGGATGAAGTTGGCGCCGCTCATGATCTTCCCGCACCCGCGCCGACAGCTAAGCATCGACGGGCGAAGAAGACGTTAATGCTAGTGCATGTCGTCAAAAATGGTTCCGGTTTTTTCGGCCCGGCCGTGCGAGATCAGCCCAGCTTGAGCGGCTCCGGGACGAACGCCGTTTCCGGCCGCTCATAAGACAGGCGCACGCTGTCGCGGCCATTCTTTTTGGCTTTGTAGAGCGCGTCGTCGGCACGGCGCATCAGCGGCTCAAGCGCCTCGTCACCGCTTCGGGCCGCCACGCCGAAGCTGGCGGTGACCTTGGTGCCGACAGGAAGCCCGTCGACATGGCCAGCCGAATAAAGCGTTCGCACGGCCTCGGCGAACAGCCGCGCGGCGCCGAGGTCGCTGAGCGGCAGCAGCACGGCGAATTCCTCGCCGCCGATACGCCCGGCAACACCGCGTGCGCCTGCCGCGGAGCGAAGCTTGGCGGCGAAATCAGCGATCACCCGATCGCCCGCCGCATGTCCATGCACGTCGTTGAGCGCCTTGAAATGATCGAGGTCGGCCAGCACCAGCGCGACCGGAAACCGCGCGGTGGCGCAGTGCCGCAAGAGCAGCATGCCTCGCTCCTCGAAACCGCGGCGGTTGAACAGGCCCGACAGCGGATCGGTATGCGTCTCCGTTTTCAGCGCCTTCATCACGTCGAGTGCGGCGGCGCAAAACAGGCACAGCGCAATGAGCAGCGACAGCAGAGCGTGCGACAGAAGCGCCGTCGTCCAGTAGGACGAGCCGTAGAACCCGTCATAACTGGTGAAGGGCCCGTGCGCGACTACGACGATAAGGGTGCGCACGAAGAAGTTGACGCCCGACAGCAGCGACAGCACGAACAGGATGTTTTCGGTCGGGCCGTTGCGGCGCACCGGGCGCAGTTCGGCGGCGACCAGAAGGCTGATCCCACCGAAAGCGAAATTCATCGCCAGGATACGCCAGGTGAGATCCGGCGCGACGAACAGGAACCAGCACAACGAAGCCAGGCCGCCGCCCGCCAGCACGCCGATCCCAACATAGGGCACCTTGCGGCCATGGCGGTGCACGACGGCGCCGGACAGGCAGCAGCCGGCTATGGTGAAGCAGATGTTCGACGCCAGCTTGGTCAGCGGCATGCCGATCGGCAAGGTGAAATACTGCAGCAGGAAGCCGACCGCCGAGAGACTGTAGCTGATCGCCAGCACGGCGAGATACGGGCGGTGGCGTTGATAGGACCATAGCACGAGGAACGCAGCGCCGAGCGCCAACGCTATCGTCGGATTGAGCAGCGCTATGAGCAGACCCGTGTCCAAACGACTGTGATTTCCCCGCTTACGTCGGGGAAGACTTAGAGCGCAAGCGCAAACAAGCGGTTAAGCGAAAGCGAATATGTGAACGGACCGGATAAAAAAGGCCCCGGAGCCGCAAAGCGGTCCGGGGCCTGGAACGTGTTCGAAGCTGGGCGCTTCGGAGTTATTTCCACTCGCGGATGTCGACGAAGTGGCCGGCGATCGCCGCCGCCGCCGCCATCGCCGGCGACACCAGATGTGTGCGGCCCTTGAAGCCTTGCCGGCCCTCAAAATTGCGATTCGAGGTCGAGGCGCAGCGCTCATGCGGCTTCAGCCGGTCGTCATTCATGGCAAGGCACATCGAGCAGCCCGGCTCGCGCCAGTCGAAGCCGGCGGCAACGAAGATCTTGTCGAGGCCTTCGGCTTCCGCCTGTTCCTTGACCAAGCCGGAGCCCGGCACGATCATCGCATCGACATGCGGGCTGACCGTCTTGCCTTCGACCACCTTGGCGACGGCGCGCAGATCCTCGATACGGCCATTGGTGCAGGAGCCGATGAAGACGCGATCAAGCGAGATATCGGTGATCTTGGTGCCTGGCGTCAGCCCCATATAGTCGAGCGCGCGCTGCTTGGAGGTGCGCTTGTTTTCATCGGTTATGTCTTCCGGGTTCGGCACGATGCCTTGCACCGACACGACATCCTCGGGCGACGAGCCCCAGGAAACGATCGGCGGCAGCTTGGCCGCGTCGAGCACGATCACCTTGTCGAAATGCGCGCCCTCGTCGGACCGCAGCGTCTTCCAGTATTCGAGTGCCGCATCCCAGGCCGCGCCCTTCGGTGCGCGCGGCTTGTCCTTGACATAGGCGAAGGTCGTCTCGTCGGCGGCGATCAGGCCGGCGCGCGCACCGCCTTCGATCGACATGTTGCAGATCGTCATGCGTCCTTCCATCGACAGTGCACGGATCGCCTCGCCGGCATATTCGATAACGTAGCCGGTGCCGCCGGCAGTGCCGATCTCGCCGATGATGGCCAAGATGATGTCCTTGGCGGTGACGCCTTCCGGCAACTGGCCGTCGACGCGCACCAGCATGTTCTTGGCTTTGCGCTGGATCAGCGTCTGCGTCGCCAGCACATGCTCGACCTCGGACGTACCGATGCCGTGCGCAAGCGCGCCGAAGGCGCCATGCGTCGAGGTGTGGCTGTCGCCGCAGACGATGGTCATGCCGGGCAAGGTGAAACCCTGCTCGGGGCCGATGATATGGACGATGCCCTGGCGGATATCGTTCTCGGAATAATATTCGACGCCGAAATCCTTGGCGTTCTTGGCCAGCGCCTCGACCTGGATGCGGCTTTCCTCGTTCTTGATGCCGAACTTGCGCTCGGGCGAGGTCGAGACGTTGTGATCGACCACGGCCAGCGTCTTTTCCGGATGCCGGACTTTTCTGCCGGTCATGCGCAGGCCCTCGAAGGCCTGCGGGCTGGTCACCTCATGGACGAGGTGGCGGTCGATGTAGAGCAGGCAGGTGCCGTCATCCTGGCGGTCGACGACATGGTCGTCGAAAATCTTGTCGTAGAGGGTGCGCGGTGCGCTCATGTGCGTAAATCCGTCGATATGAGAATGAGAAAGAGCAGACGCCTGACTTTCGGCCCGGCGAAACGACCTGGACAGGTCGGCCTAGGAAAGTCGGCTGGTCAGCGCCCCGGACACGCGCGCGGAGAAGCGCGACGGCAGGCGTTTCCTGTCCTGCAGCACGAACCCCTTATAGGCCGGATCGCCAAATAGCTCTTCCATGGCGTGGCTCATACCAATGTTTTGGCTTTTCGGCAATTGCGTGCCTTCGCGGAACCTGGTTGCCCGCCCCCCGAAATGGGGAGATCACTGTCTGTCCTTCTTGAATTCGAACAGCTCAATCACATTGCCCGATGGATCTTCAAGCAGAATAGCCCGGCCAGCGCCGCCATCGCTGATGTCCCCGCGGAACGTCGCGTCGGCCGTGCGCAACCGGCTGATCAGGGTGTCCAGCCCCCTGGTTATGACCATGAACCTGTTCCATCCGCCTGGCTCCGGTTCACCTCCGGCCTGACCACCGCTTCCCGCACCTGGAGCGCTGAGATACAGGGTAAGATCGTCGCGAAG
Organism: Mesorhizobium sp. M0051; assembly: GCF_040323235.1. Classification (NCBI taxonomy): domain Bacteria; kingdom Pseudomonadati; phylum Pseudomonadota; class Alphaproteobacteria; order Hyphomicrobiales; family Phyllobacteriaceae; genus Mesorhizobium; species Mesorhizobium sp. M0051. Next base: position 84,882 of record NZ_JAMYUT010000011.1, on the reverse strand, counting down.
CAGCGCTGCGAACTTGCCAGGATTGTGCATTTCGACCTTGAATTCGAGATTGTCTCGGTAGAATTCTACCGCCTTGTCTATGTCGGCAACGATATAACGGACGGACGCCATTCAGCCTTCTCCTCTTGTGCCGAGATACTGCGGCGGCGCCATAGTAGCGGTGAGGCGCAGCCCCACGGTTTTGGAACGCACCGACGTGTACATGGTTCCGACCGATGGGGTGCTTGGATGGCGAGGACCAAGCTTATTCCGCTACAGGATTTCGAACACAAAAGTCTTCACCAACGCATCCGGCTCGGCGATCGCATAGCAGCGGAACCATGGGCTTCGCTCGACCGCCCGCCATTTTTTCATCTGCTCCAGTTGGTCGAACACGGCCTGAAAGCCGCCGCTCTCGAACACCTGGTCGCGCACGGTGAAGATCGCATGTCCGCCCTTCCGGGTGATGCGCACCAGTTCATGCAGGCCAGACGCCGGCGCATGGCTGATGGTGAACACCCCGGCGGAGAAGAAGGCGCGGAAGTGGCCGTCCGGCCATGGCAGAGTCCCGCCCAGCATCGCCTGCTTCAGCTCGCTATAGGCGTTGCGGCTGCCGGCGATCTTCAGCATGTCGCCGGAAAGGTCGAGCCCGGCAATGTCGCGGTAGCCGAGCGCCTTCAGTGACGGCCCCGACAGGCCGGTGCCGCAGCCGGCATCGAGCAATGGCCCGTCGCCTGCCGGCACATGGCGCGCCACCCAAGCGGCGATCAGGAAAGGCAGGAGATAGCCGAGCGATGCGGTCTCGCTGTCATAGGTCGCGGCCCATGCGGCATAGGCCTCTTCAAGCGCCTCCGGCGTGTCGGCCGTATAGACCGAATCCAGCGCCGCATTGGCTTTGTCGACGATCATGGGACCTCCTCAACGAGAATGCTGAGGGATCGTAGCGCTGTCTTGGCCCGAAAACTATTGCTCGTGCTGGCGATGCAGCCGCCGTTCCAGTGCGCGCAAGGCCAACGACAGGCCTACCGTCAAGATGAGATAGATATAGGCCACGATCGAATAGGTCTCGAAGAAGCGGAACGAACCGGCGGCATAGACCTTGCCCATCTGCGTGATGTCGGCGACCCCGAGCACCGAGACCAGCGATGAATCCTTGACCAGGGCGACGAAGTCATTGCCGAGCGGCGGCAGGATGGTGCGGATCGCTTGCGGGAATACGATCAGCCGAAAGCGTTGCGCCCGGCTCAGCCCGAGTGCCTTCGCCGCTTCGATCTGACCCTTTTCCACCGCCTGGATGCCGGCTCGGAAAACCTCCGAGATGAAGGCCGAATAGCCAATGGTCAGCGCCATGATGGCACGCCACAAGAGTGACACGTCGCGCACCAGCAACTCGCCCAGCATGCCGGCGCTTTGCAGCGGCTCGGTCAGCGCGTTCCAGGCCGTGACGAAGGCCGGTGCACCGACAAAGGCGATCCAGAACAACAGCACCAGGATCGGCACGCCGCGGATGATCTCGACATAGAAGCGGGCCATCTGGCGTAGCCAGCGTGAGCCGGACATTCCCATCAGCGCAATGCCGAGGCCAATGACCGAGGCCAGCACGAAGGCGATCACGGTGACGAAGATGGTGATGCCGATACCCTTGGCAACCGTGGCGAAGACCTGGGCGTAGAGGTTGCTGGTGGCGACGAAGACGGCCACCGCGATCGCTACGGTTACAGCAACGACGAGCCACCAGGGGAAGTCGGCTTTGGAGGAAGATGCATGCGTCGACATTCAGGCGATGCCGGCCAAGCAAATGTCGCGACGCGCCAGGCCACCCCCCTCTATCCTGCCGGACATCTCCCCCTCAAGGGGGGAGATTGGCAGCCTCGATGACGTCGCTCTTTCTCTAACGTTTGCGATTGGCGAAATCAGAATGAACAGCCAATCTCCCCACTTGAGGGGGAGATGCCCGGCAGGATAGAGGGGGGCGTTCAAGCGAAAAGTCAGCGCGAATTGTCGCGCATAACCATCATGTAATGCGCGTGGCAAGGAGGCCTACTGCCCCATCTTGTAATCAAGAAACCATTTCTTGTTCAGCGCATCGAGCGTCCCGTCGGCCTTCAACGCCGCGATGGCCGCGTTGACCGGCTTCACCAAATCCGAACCCTTCGGGAAGATAAAGCCAAAATCCTCGGTGCCGAGCGGTCCGCCGATCAACTTCAGCTTGCCTTCGGAAGCATCGACATAGCCTTTGCCTGCGGTGCCGTCGGTCAGCACGACATCGACGTCCCCGGATTTCAGCGCCTCCACCGTCGCACCAAACGTCTCGAACAGCTTGATGCGCGGGTTCTGCTCGTTGCCGTCGAGCACGCTGTAGACCGCGGTGTAGAAGGGCGTGGTGCCGGCCTGCGCGCCGATCAAGCCGTCCTTGAAGGCGCCGAAGGTCTTGGCGTCGGTGAAGCGGCTTTCATCGCCGCGCACCAGCATGAACTGTTCCGAACGCATATAGGGGTCGGAGAAATCCACCTTCTCCTTGCGGTCGTCCTTGATGGTGATGCCGGTCATGCCGATGTTGTACTGGTTGTCGGAAACCGCCTGGATCATCGCGTCCCAGGAGGTGTTCTGGTACTCGACCGTGAAATTGAGCCGCTTGGCGATCTCGTTCATCGCATCATATTCCCAGCCGATCTGCTTGCCGGTCTTGGCGTCGATGAACTGCAGCGGCGGATAGGCGTTTTCGGTCACTACCACAACTTTCTTGCCGCCAAGGTCGGGCAGCGCCTGCGCGAACGTGGCAACAGGCGCGAGGATGAAGGCAAGCAGGCCTGCCAGCAGCAGTTTCGATTTGGTCATGACACACTCCCCGGGAATTGAATGACCCGGGCATGGCCGGGTTTGCAGGAAAATCCGGCGCCGACTTTAGCTTTCCGCAGGCGTCATGCAAGACGCTCCGCTGCGTCAGTGCACGCGAAAGCGGATTCCAATGCTTTCAATCCCGCAATTCGAGAAGGATCAGTGCTGCGGCTGCGATCAGCTCGGGCTCGCGGTGCCGGGATCCGCCTTGCGCAAGCCGGAGACGAACCGCGTCAGGGTGTGGTGCAGGTACTTCAACTCGTCGACGTCCAACGGCAGATTGCAAAGCATCGCTGCCGGTACGCTTCTGGCCTGCTCGCGCAGTGCCTGGCCCTTCGCCGTCGGCTCCACCAGAACCCGGCGCTCGTCGGCGGGGTCGCGACGGCGCGTGACTAGGCCGCCGGCCTCCAGCCGCTTGAGCAGCGGCGTCAGCGTCGCAGAATCGAGCCCGAGCGCCTCGCCAAGTTCGCCCACTGTGCTCGGTGAGCGCTCCCACAGCGCCAGCATCGCCAGATATTGCGGATAGGTCAGGCCGAGCGGATCGAGCAACGGACGATACAGCCGCGTCATCAGCCCACTTGCCGAATAGAGCGCGAAGCAGAGCTGTTGATCGAGTTTTGCCACCCCGGAGAATTGCGCCGGGGCATGTGTGGACGTGGTTGTCGTTTCCGCGGTCATGCTGCCTTTGCCGGAAGCGCCTTTGCCGAAAGCGTCACTTCGATGTTGCCCTTGATGGCGTTGGAATAGGGGCAAACCTGATGCGCCGCCGATACAAGCGCTTCCGCCGCCGTTTGATCAAGACCTTTCGTTTCCGCCGCGAGCGATACGCCAAGCACAAATCCGCCCTGCGCATTGCTGTGCAGGCTGACATTGGCCGTCACCGAGGCGTCCTGCAGCGGCAGTTTCTGCTTGCCGGCGATGAAGCGCATGGCGCTTTCGAAACAGGCGGCATAGCCGGCGGCGAAAAGCTGCTCGGGATTGGTGGCGCCGCCCTTGCCGCCCAGCTCCTTGGGCATGGCAAGGTCGAGGCTGAGCAGGCCATCATTGCTCTGGACATGGCCGGCGCGGCCGCCGACGGCGCGGGCTTGGGTGGAATACAATGCAGGCATTTCGCTTCTCCAGTTAAATCGTGCACGATTATTTAGTACACGATATAAACCGAGTCAACCGCGGATTTCAGCCAGCCCAACTGTTCTCCGGGAACTCAAAAAGGCGGCCGAAGCCGCCTTTTTGAACATGCTCGTCGAAAACCTTATTCGGCGGTGGCTGCTTCGGCAGCCTTGGCGGCTTCAGCGGCCTCGGCGGCGGCCTTCTTCTCGGCGGCGTCCTGGGCGGCCTTCTCAGCGGCCAGAGCCTCGGCGGCGGCTACCTTCTCGGCCTCGATGCGGGCCTTCTCGGCGTTCAGCGCATCGCGCTCCTCGTCATTCAGCTTGCGGGCGCGCACGCCGGTGTTTTCCGAAATACGGGCCGACTTGCCGCGACGATCGCGCAGGTAGTAGAGCTTGGCGCGACGCACCTTGCCACGGCGCACGATCTCGACGCCTTCGACCATCGGCGAGTAGACCGGGAACACGCGCTCGACGCCTTCGCCGTAGGAAATCTTGCGAACGGTGAAGTTCTCCTGGAAGCCGGCGCCGGCGCGGGCGATGACGACGCCCTCATAAGCCTGGACGCGAGTGCGGGTGCCTTCGGTCACGCGGACCTGGACGCGCACGGTGTCGCCAGGCTGGAATTCGGGAAGCTTGCGCTTGGCTTCGATCTTGGCGGCCTGTTCGGCCTCGAGCTGACGGAGAATATCCATCTCAAAAGTCCACTTCTTGTTCTTCCGACAGTCAGAGCGTCCGACACTCGCCTTGCAGTTCCATTGACCGCTCGGCTATGCCCTTTGTTCGAGACATCTGTCTTTGAAACATCGGGCAGGGGCGACTACACCGTCATTGTTGACGGGTCCGGCAGATTCTTTCTGGCCGGTACGGGCGGGCACATACAGCTATTTCGCAGCTTTGTCACGCCTTGGCCGCGCATTTTCTGCTCGGATGGCACCATCGTAATCTTGCCGTGCCGGGTTGCTCCGGGCCCTCAGGCCTCCTAAGCCTGCAATACCACAGTTTTTGAGCGCCACCTCCATGTCTGTATTCGATGCCATCCTGCTGTTCCTGGCGGGCTTTCTGTCAGGCGCCGCCAATGCGGTCGCCGGCGGTGGCACCTTCATCACCTTCGGCGCCATGACGCTGGTCGGCCTGCCGCCGATCGTCGCCAACGCCACGTCCTCGGTCACGCAATTTCCGGGCTACATCACCTCGACGCTCGCCTACTCTGCCGACATCAGGCATTTCTGGCGCGGCGCGCTTGTGCTGTGCCTGATCTCGGCGTCCGGCGCGCTGGCCGGCGCACTGATCTTGTTGGCGCTGGATAACCCATCGTTTCGCGCCTTGGTGCCATGGCTGCTGTTAGGCGCGACGGCGCTGTTCGCCGCAGGGCCGTGGCTAAAGCCGGCGCCAAAACCCGGCCATGAAGCTTCCGTGGGCTCACTCGCCGGCTCGCTGGCGCAGTTCGTCACCGCCGTCTATGGCGGCTTCTTCGGCGCCGGCATGGGCGTGATGATGCTGGCAACGCTCGGCCTCACACAAGCCGGCGACTACCATCGGCTGAACGCACTGAAGAACATGCTGGCCGTGGTCATCGCCGCTGTCGCGATCGCCGTCTTCGTCTCGGGCGGCGTCGTTGCCTGGCCTCAGGCGATCATCATGATCCCGGGCGGCGCGCTGGGCGGCTATGCCGGCGTCTGGATCGCCAAGCGCGTGCCGCAGAACGCGGTGCGCGGCTTCGTCGTCGCCGTCGGCCTGTTTCTTGCCTTTTACTACTTCACCAAGGGCTGAGCAGCAGCAAGCAGGTCCGGACGCCTCTCCGCGGTCAGCTTTTCCGACTCCGCCCGCCGCCATGCGGCGATCTTCTTGTGGTTGCCGGAAATCAGCACCTCGGGAATCTCGCGGCCTTCGAATTCCTGCGGTCTTGTATAGTGCGGGTGTTCGAGCAGGCCGTTCTCGAAACTCTCTTCCTCGCCGGATACTGCGTTGCCCATGACGCCCGGCAACAACCGCACCACCGCATCGAGCAGCGCCAGTGCGGCGGGCTCGCCGCCAGAGAGGATGAAATCGCCGATGGAGACTTCCTCCAATTCCCGCGCTTCGATCACCCGTTGATCGACCCCCTCGAAGCGGCCGCAGACGATGACGGCACCAGGACCCGCGGCCAGTTCGCGCACCCGGGCCTGGGTCAGCGGTCTGCCGCGCGGGCTCATCAAAAGCCGTGGCCGTGCATCACTTGGCGGCGAGGTATGGTCTATCGCTTTCGCCAGCACATCGGCACGCATCACCATACCGGCGCCGCCGCCAGCCGGTGTATCGTCGACGGTGCGGTGGCGGTCGGTGGCGAAGTCGCGGATCTGGATCGCCTCCAGCGACCATGTGCCGGCCTCAAGCGCACGCCCGGCCAACGACAGGCCGAGCGCGCCCGGAAACATTTCGGGATAGAGCGTCAGCACGGAGGCGAAAAAACTCACCGGTTGCCCCCGGCGTCGCTCGGTCCGCGCGGCCTGCCCTTCGGGTCGAAGTCTTCTTCGCGCGGGCCATCGCCGTCCGCGTCGTCGACCAGCCCGGCCGCCGCCGGGTCGACCCGGACGAAGCCTTCGGCAATGGACACTTGTGGCACCGCTGCCTGCGTGAACGGGATCAGCACGCCCTTGCGCCCGCCCAGCGTCACATCGAGGATATCACCGCCGCCGAAATTATGCACGGCGACGACCTTGCCGAGCACGGCACCCGTGTCGTCCCGGACTTCCAGGCCGACGAGGTCGGCATGATAGAATTCGTCTTCTTCGCCGTCGTCCGGCAGCATCGAGCGATCGACGAACAGCTCCGTGCCGGCCAGCGCCTCGGCGGCGTTGCGATCACTGATACCCTTGAAACGCACCACGACGACGGTGTTGGCGGGCCTGATGTCGATGATCTGGAAAGCACGGCCGTCCCTGGCATAGAGCGGGCCATAATCGGCCAGCGCCATCGGCTCGCCGGTGAAGGTCTTCACCCTGAGTTCGCCCTTGATGCCATGGGCGGCGCCGATCACGGCCATCTGGACAGGGTTCTGGGGCTTGCTCATGGCGAAATATCCTTTGGCCTGCTCTAGCCCCACGCGGCTGTCATTTCAATGACGGGCTCTTCACCGCTTCCTAACCCGAATACCCGAAAATGCCGCCATGCAAGAATTCCTCATCCCGGCCAAACCCGATCTCCAGGCGGCGCGTGAAAGCTGGCTGAAGATGCTCGCGCGCGAACGCCGACTGTCGCCGGAAACCGTCGAAGCCTATGAGCGTGACGTCAGGCAGTTCCTGCATTTCCTGACCGGCCATTGCGGCGGCTCGCCCGGAATTGCGGACATCGCCAACCTGCGCCCGGCCGATCTGCGCGGCTTTCTCGCCGCGCGGCGCAACGCCGGCGCCGGGGCCCGAACGCTTGGCCGTGGTCTCGCCGGCATCCGCTCGTTGCTGCGTTTCCTCGAACGGCGCGGCCTCGCCAACGCGGCTGGCGCTGCCGCGTTGCGCGCGCCGCGCCAGCCCAAATCGCTGCCCAAGCCGCTGACGGCGAGCGATGCCAAGCATGTCGTTTCCGTCGAGGGTCAATTGGCGGAAGAACCCTGGATCGCTGCCCGCAACGCCGCCGTGCTGACGCTGCTCTACGGCTCCGGCCTGCGTATTTCCGAGGCGCTTGGCCTGGCCGGTGCCGACCTGGGGTCGGCGGCCGACACAGTATTGCGCGTCACCGGCAAGGGCGGCAAGACGCGGCTGGTGCCGGTGCTGCCTGTGGCGCTGCGGGCAATCGCCGAATACCGCCGGCTCTGCCCCTATCATCTCGACCCCAAGGGCCTGCTGTTTCGCGGTGCGCGCGGCGGCCCGCTCAACCCGGCCATAGTCCAGCGCGACATGGCCAAGCTGCGCTCGGCGCTCAACCTGCCCGACACCGCGACGCCGCATGCGCTGCGCCATTCCTTCGCTACGCATCTGCTCGGGCGCGGCGGCGACCTGCGCACCATCCAGGAGCTCTTGGGCCACGCCAGCCTGTCGACGACGCAGATCTACACCGGCGTCGACACCGCAAGACTGCTCGAAATCTACGAATCCGCCCATCCAAGGGCATAAACCCTTCAATTTCGCCGTGCAGGTTAACCGTTTTGCCGCTTTTCGGTCTTAGAAGAGGATCATGAAACGCGTCATCGCCATCGCCGACCGTGCAGCTCACGTCTCCCTGAAGCTGCTTGTTGCGCTCAACGTCCTGTTTTTTCTGTCGTTCCTCGCCGTCTTGCTCTTCGCGGCCGGCAGGGCGCATGCCGAAATCCCGACCTGCAGCGGCGCCGACATGCTGTCGGCCCTGCAGAAGAATGATCCGGCGACCTATCGCAAGATAGAGGCCGAAGCAGCGGCGACGCCGAACGGCAAGGGCCTGTTGTGGAAGCTGGAAAAGCCGGGCGAAAAACCATCCTTCCTGTTCGGCACCATGCACATGACCGACCCGCGCGTCACCACGCTGCCCGCGGACGCGCAGAAGGCCTATGACGCCGCCGGCACCATCGTCATCGAAACCACCGACGTGCTCGACAAGCAGAAGATGATGGTCGCGATGCTCAAGGAACCGGACCTGATGATGTTCACCGACTCGACGACGCTGTCGTCGCTGTTGTCACCCGACGATGCCGCGGCCATGAACACCGCCCTCGACGCGCGCGGCATCCCGCCGGCGACCGTTGCCAAGATGAAGCCGTGGATGCTGTCGGCCATGATGGCATTGCCGGCCTGCGAGCTCGCCCGCCAGTCCGGCGGCGCACCGGTGCTCGACGTCAAGTTGGCGGAGGGTGCAAAGGCTGCCGGAAAGCCGGTGGAAGGGCTGGAGACGGCTGAAAGCCAGCTGCGCGCCATGGCCTCGCTGCCGCTGGCCTTTCACATGAAGGGCCTCGTCGACACGCTGAAGCTCGGCGACAAGGTCAACGATATCAACGAGACCATGATCGTGCTCTACCAGCGCGGCGACACCGGCATGTTCTGGCCGCTGTTTCGCGCCGCCATGCCGGGAGGGCAGGACGACCCGGCGGGCTATGCGTCGTTCGAGGAGACCATGATCACCAGCCGCAACAAGGTGATGGTCGAACATGCCGAGCCGATCCTTGCCAAGGGCAATGCCTTCATGGCGGTCGGCGCGCTCCACCTTCCCGGCCCCGAAGGCCTGGTCGAGGATTTCCGCAAGGCCGGCTACAGCGTTACACCTGTCGCATTCTAGCTCTATTTGGTCAAAACCTGAGCCAGCATCGCCGGAACGATGATCCGGTGAAACGGCATGACAATCGCCAGATACGCGCGCCCGAGCCAATTGTGTGTCTTGACGATGGTCGTTGCGGCCACCTCCTGACAAGTCATGCCGAGATCCCTGACTTCGACCAGGAGGCGGAAATCGAGATGCCGGTCGTCGAGGCCAAGCACGACCTTGCCGGGAAGCTGGCTGATGAGCGGAATATTCCGATCCGGCCAGCCGGCAACACCGCCGGCTCGTGGCCTGTCTTCAGCCCGAATGGCCTGACAGCAAGGTTGCGCAAGGCCGTGAGCCTGCCGACCCATCGCGGCGTTCGCCCCAGGGCCCGTTCCGCCGCGCCGAGCGCGGTCAACGAAAGACCTTCGGTGACCAGCACATAGCGGTCGGCGAATTGGGCTCCGGCAAGAGCAGCGAAGTGATTCGGAACAACCAGCACTGTTCGATTCATCATGGCAAATCCTCAGAAACGACCATAGCAGGCGCGAACGTGGCACACTGCGTGGCGAAACGACGCCATTTAGCCTCAGGAGAGGCAGGATTGCCCTTGTTTTTGGCGTTTTCCAACCCTAGCGTGAAACCAGTTAGGTGATTGCGCGTTAATTGGTGTTGATTGATATTTTTCATCCACGGAGGACAGTTTTATGGCGAACGCACCGAATCCAAACGACCCGTTCAATCCATCCACCAACACTCCGAGGCCAAGCGGCGGCGGCGGCGGCAGTGGTTGGCTGATTGCACTGGTCGTCGTTATTCTGGCGGTTGTCGCGTATTATGTTTTCGGAAGAAGTGGTGAGCACCCGGCACCGGCCGAGCCGCCGGCGGCCAGCACACCGGCCCCTGCACCCGCACCGGCGGAACCGATGAAGCCGGCCGAACCTGCGCCAGCCCCGGCACCAGCGCCTGCTCCGGCACCAGCGCCCGCGCCCGCGCCTGCTCCCGCGCCTGCTCCGGCCCCTGCGCCAGCACCGGCCCAATAAATCGGCCCGACACCAAATACAAACGGCCCACCGAAAGGTGGGCCGTTTTGTTTAGGCTATAGCGCCGGTCGCTCCTCGGCTTGAGCCAAGGATTCATGTCGCGAGGTTAGCCGAGAAATGCGGCTCCCTCTCCGCGCTGGGACCACGAAGCGTTGATCGCCTTTAGCTAAATGTGGAGCGGCTTGAAGAACGTTGCCAGCGCCGCCTCCTTGACCGCTTCCGACATCGTCGGATGTGCGTGGCAGGTGCGGGCGAGATCCTCGGACGAGCCGCCGAACTCCATCAGCACCGCCGCCTCGTGGATCAGCTCGCCGGCGCCGAAGCCGACGATATGCACGCCGAGCACGCGGTCGCTCGTCTTGTCGGCGAGGATCTTCACAAAACCGTCGGTATGCAGCATGGCGCGTGCCCGGCCATTGGCGCTGAAGGGAAACTTTCCCACCTTGTAGTCAATGCCTGCCTTCTTCAGCTCTTCCTCGGTCTTGCCGACCGAGGCGATTTCCGGGCTTGTGTAGACGACGCTCGGAATGACGTCATAGTTCACGTGGCCGGCTTGGCCGGCAATGATTTCCGCCACCGCCACGCCCTCGTCCTCGGCCTTGTGCGCAAGCATCGGTCCGGCGATGACATCGCCGATAGCATAGATGCCGGGAACGTTGGTCCGCAGATGGCCATCGATCTTGACACGGCCGCGTTCGTCGACCTCGACGCCGGCTTCCTTCAGCCCGAGGTTGTCGGAATAGGCGCGGCGTCCCGTCGAAATCAGCACCGCGTCGGCTTCGATGGACTCGGCGGCACCGCCCGTGACCGGCTCAAAAGTGACGGTCGCGCCCTTCTTGGCCTTGGCGACGCCGGTGACCTTGGCGCCGAGCTTGAACTCGAAACCCTGCTTCGACAAAAGCCGCTGGAACTGCTTGGAGACCTCGCCGTCCATCCCGCCCAGGATCGTGTCGAGGAACTCGACCACGGTGACCTTGGCGCCGAGCCGGGCCCACACCGAGCCGAGCTCGAGCCCGATAACCCCGCCTCCGACCACCACCAGATGGCCGGGCACCTTCTCCAGCGACAACGCCCCGGTCGAAGACACGATCACATTCTCATCAATGTCGACCTTGACGCCGGGAATGCTGGCGACATCGGAGCCGGTGGCGATGACGATGTTCTTCGTCTCGATCTCCTCGACCTTGCCGTCCTCGCCGGTCACCGAGACCTTGCCGGCCGCGATCACCTTGCCGGTGCCGCGAAACGCGTCGATCTTGTTCTTCTTGAACAGGAAAGCGACGCCGTTGACGTTCGAAGACACCGTCGCGTCCTTGTGCGCCATCATCTTCTTCAGGTTCAGCTTCGGCGCCGGTATCTCGACGCCCAGCGTGTCGAAGGAATGCCCGGCCTCGGCGAACATCTCGGAGGCATGGAGCAGCGCCTTGGACGGGATGCAACCGATGTTGAGACAGGTGCCGCCGAAGGTCGCGTTCTTCTCGACCACCGCGACCTTCAGCCCGAGCTGCGCCGCCTTGATGGCGCAGACATAGCCGCCCGGTCCCGATCCGATGATAACGACGTCATAAGCCATGATACTGTCCTTCTTGATTGGGGCTCAGCGGCCGCCGCTGACATTCAGGATCGCGCCCGTCGTATAGGACGCCGCATCGGATAGGAGATAGAGAACCGCACTCGCGACTTCATCCGCGGTGCCCGCTCTTTTCATCGGCAGTATATCGCGGAACCGTTCTATCCTGTCCGGCTGCCCGCCAGAGGCATGGATCTCGGTATCGATGAGGCCCGGCCGCACCGCATTGACGCGGATACCTTCCAGGGCGACTTCACGGGCGAGCCCGATGGTAAAAGTGTCGATGGCACCCTTGGAGGCGGCATAGTCGACAAATTCGCCCGGCGAGCCCAATGTCGCTGCCGCCGACGAGATGTTGACGATGGATCCGCCCGAGCCGCCGTGGCGGGTCGACATGCGCTTGACCGCCTCGCGGGCGCAGAGGAACGAGCCGACGACATTGATGCGCATCATGCGCTCGAGCCGCGCCACATCCATTTCATCGACGCGCGCCTTGACGTCGACGATGCCGGCATTGTTGACGAAGGCATCGAGCCGGCCATAGGCGCGGTCTACAGCGCCGAACATGGCCACGATATCGGACTCGGCGCCGACATCGCCCTTGACGGCAAAAGCCTCGCCGCCGCCGGCCTTGATCTCGGCGACCAATGCGTCGGCGGCATTCCGGTTCGAAGCGTAGTTGATTCCCAGCCGGTAGCCGGCCTTCGAGCCGAGCCGGCAGATCGCGGCGCCAATGCCGCGGCTGCCGCCGGTGACCAGCAACACCTTTTGCGTCCCGCTCATTCCTGACATCCCTTCAAGGCAAATACATCCCACGGCACCTTCGAAAACCCGCTGCCGCCATAGGCCGAGGATTGGCGCAGCGACGGCCCGAGATCCGGCAGTATCAGCGTCTTAGGCGCCTCGACGCTTTCAGACGGCAGCAGCCCGATGCTGCCCTCGTCATCCGATGCGTAGATGACGCCATGCCAGGCCGTGCAGGCGGCAAGCTCCTCGCCGGTAACGTCGCCGTCCGGGCATTTGTACATGAGCGCGCCGTTGGGCCGCGACACGCCCTCGTTCCACATGACGATGCCGTTCAGCACGACATTGTTGTCGAGGATCATGCGGAACGTGTTGGTGACGGTCGCCGAGGTGCCGGTTGGCGTAAAATCGATCTCGCTGCCGCTTTGGGCATCGCCATAGACGGCGAGCCCGATCGGACAGGCGGCATGGGCGCCAGCGACGGCCAACGCCATGCCGCCCGCGATCGATACGAACGAAAGCACCCTAGAAAGGCTAAGGGAACAAATCGTCATTCTGCTGCGCAGATCCCTTCCCCCTGCCTACCGTTTAACAGCCGGATCGGCACCAATCCTAGAGATCGAGCACCAGCCGTTCCGGATCCTCCAGGCTTTCCTTGACGCGGACGAGGAAGGTCACCGCTTCCTTGCCATCGACGATGCGGTGATCGTAGCTGAGCGCCAGATACATCATCGGCCGGATCACGATCTGGCCGCCGACCACGACAGGCCGGTCCTGGATCTTGTGCATGCCCAGGATGCCCGACTGCGGCGCGTTGAGGATCGGCGTCGACATCAGCGACCCGTAAACGCCGCCATTGGAGATCGTGAACGTGCCACCTTGCATGTCGGCGACCGACAGCTTGCCGTCGCGCGCGGCGATGCCCAGCCGGCCGATGTCCTTTTCGATCTCGGCGATCGACATCTGGTCGGCATTGCGCACGACCGGCACGACCAAGCCCTTTTCGGTGCCGACGGCGACGCCGATATGGGCGTAGTTCTTGAAGATGATATCGGTGCCGTCGATCTCTGCATTGACCGAAGGGATTTCCTTCAAGGCGTGGGTCACGGCCTTGGTGAAGAAGCCCATGAAGCCGAGCTTCACGCCATGCTTCTTCTCGAACACGTCCTTGTACTTGGCCCTGAGTGCCATCACCGCTGACATGTCGACCTCGTTGAAGGTGGTCAGCATGGCGGCGGTCGACTGCGCTTCCTTGAGACGGCGCGCGATCGTCTGGCGCAGCTTGGTCATGCGCACACGTTCCTCGCGCGATGCGTCGTCGCCAGAGGACGGCGCGCGCATGGCAACCGGTGCCGGTGTGGCCTTGGGTGTCTCGGCCGGCTGCGATGGCGCACCCTTGGAAATGGCGTCGAGCACGTCGCCCTTCAGCACCTGGCCGCGCTTGCCCGAACCCGAGAGCTGGTCGACCGAGAGATTGTGTTCGGCGATCAGTTTCGCCGCCGCCGGCGCCGGCGGCATGCTGCGCGGCTCGACCGGTCCGGCATCGCCGGCAATCTTGGCGGTCTCGGCCGCCGCCTGCTTGCCGGTCGATGCTGCATCCGGCGACGAGGCCTGCGACACCGCCTGCGGCTTGGTCGCAGTCGCTGCGGCCGCGCCATCTGCCGAAATCGAACCCAGCAGCGCGCCGACGCCGACCGTCTCGCCTTCCTTGACGGTGATTTCGCTCAGCGTCCCGGCGGCGGCGGCGGGCACTTCCACCGTCACCTTGTCAGTTTCGAGCTCGACCAGCGGCTCATCGGCGGCAATGGCATCGCCGACCTTCTTGAACCATTTGCCGATGGTCGCTTCGGTGACGGATTCGCCGAGAGTGGGAACGCGGATTTCGGTAGCCATTGTGCCTGTCCGTTTCTGGTCGGTTCTGTTTTGTCAGCCCAATTCTGCTCTATTGGGGCGCTCTGTTCTATTCACCAAGCGCGTCTTCGAGCAAGGCGGCGAGCTGGGCAAGGTGCTTGGACATCAACCCGGTCGCCGGCGAGGCAGCCGCCGGGCGGCCGGTGTAGCGCACCCGCTGATGCTTGGCATCGATATGCGCCAGCACCCATTCCAGATACGGGTCGATGAACGACCAGGCGCCCATGTTCTTGGGCTCCTCCTGGCACCACACCATCTCCGCATTGCGGAAGCGCGACAGTTCCGTGATCAGCGCCTTGGCCGGGAATGGATAGAGCTGTTCGACGCGCAGCAGATAGATGTCGTTGATGCCGCGCTTCTCGCGCTCCTCGTAGAGATCGTAATAGACCTTGCCCGAGCACAGCACGACGCGGCGGATCTTCGAATCCTTGGTGAGCTTGATCGCCTGGTTGGGCAGCAGCTGGGCATCGTCCCAAAGCAGCCGGTGGAACGAGCTCTCGCCCGACATTTCCGGCAGCGTCGACACCGCCCGCTTGTGGCGCAGCAGCGACTTCGGCGTCATCAGGATCAGCGGCTTGCGGAAGTCGCGCTTCAGCTGCCGGCGCAGGATGTGGAAGTAGTTGGCCGGCGTCGTGCAGTTGGCGACTTGCATGTTGTCTTCGGCGCAAAGCTGCAGGAAGCGCTCGAGCCGGGCCGAGGAGTGTTCCGGGCCCTGGCCTTCATAGCCATGCGGCAGCAGGCACACGAGGCCCGACATTCGGAGCCACTTGCGCTCTCCTGAGGAGATAAACTGGTCGAACACCACCTGGGCGCCATTGGCGAAGTCGCCGAACTGCGCTTCCCACAGCGTCAGCGCCTTCGGCTCGGCCAGGCTGTAGCCATATTCGAAGCCCAGAACCGCCTCTTCCGACAGCATTGAGTTGATGACTTCGTAGCCGGCCTGTGCGGCCGACAGATTGTTGAGCGGGATGTAGCGGGTCTCGTCGCGCTGGTCGTAGAGCACGGAATGGCGCTGCGAGAAGGTACCGCGTTCGGAATCCTGCCCCGACAGGCGGATCGGATTGCCGTCGAGCAGGATGGCGCCGAAGGCCAGCGCCTCCGCCGTCGACCAGTCGATGCCTTCGCCGGATTCGATCGCCTGGCGGCGGTTTTCGAGGAAGCGGATGATCGTCTTGTGCGCCTCGAAATCCTTCGGCACCTCGGTCAGCTTCTTGCCGATTTCCTTCAGCGTCTTGACCGGCACGGCGGTCTTGCCGCGCCGCTGTTCATCCTGGTTGTCGGCCGTGCGCAGGCCCGACCAGGCGCCGTCGAGCCAATCGGCCTTGTTGGGCTTGTAATGCTGGCCGACTTCCCACTCGGATTCCAGATGCGCGCGCCAGTCGGCCTTTATCCGGTCGAATTCGGCCTGGGTGATGTGGCCTTCGGCAATCAGGCGGTCGGCGTATATCTGTACCGTGGTCTTGTGGGTGCGGATGTTGCGATACATGATCGGCTGGGTGAAGGCCGGCTCGTCGCCTTCATTGTGGCCGAAGCGGCGGTAGCAGAACATGTCCACCACCACGGGCTTGTGGAACTTCATGCGGAATTCGATCGCCACCTTGGTGGCGTGCACCACGGCTTCCGGGTCGTCGCCATTGACGTGGAAGATCGGCGCCTCGATCATCTTGGCCACGTCGGACGGATAGGGCGACGAGCGCGAGAAACGCGGATTGGTGGTGAAGCCGATCTGGTTGTTGATGATGAAATGCAGCGTGCCGGCGACCCGGTGGCCGCGCAGGCCGGACAGGCCGAGAATTTCGGCGATCACGCCCTGGCCGGCGAAGGCGGCGTCGCCGTGCAGCAAGAGTGGCAGCACCTTGGCGCGTTCTTCCAGCGGCACGATTTCCTCGCGGCTGCGGCCGAACAGATAATCCTGCTTGGCGCGCGCCTTGCCCATCACCACCGGGTCGACGATTTCCAGATGCGAGGGGTTGGCGGTCAAGGACAGATGCACCTTGTTGCCGTCGAACTCGCGGTCCGACGAGGCGCCGAGATGGTACTTGACGTCGCCCGAGCCCTCGACCTCGTCGGGCGCGGCCGAGCCGCCCTTGAACTCATGGAAGATGGCGCGGTGCGGCTTGGCCATCACCTGGGAGAGCACGTTCAGCCGGCCGCGATGCGCCATGCCGAGCACGATCTCCTTCATGCCGAGCTGGCCGCCGCGCTTGATGATCTGCTCCAGCGCCGGGATCAACGCTTCACTGCCATCGAGGCCGAAACGCTTGGTGCCCTTGTACTTGACGTCGATGAACTGTTCGAAACCTTCGGATTCGACCAGCTTCTGCAGGATCGCCTTCTTGCCGGTGGCGGTGAAGGAGATCTCCTTGTCGGCGCCCTCGATGCGCGCCTGGATCCAGGCCTTTTCCTCGGGATCGGAAATATGCATGAACTCGACGCCCAGCGTCGAGCAATAGGTGCGGGTGAGGATTTCCAGCATTTGCCGGATGCTGCCGAATTCAAGCCCGAGCACATTGTCGAGGAAGATCGGCCGGTCGTAATCGGCTTCGGTGAAGCCGTAATTTTCCGGCGACAATTCGTTGTAGTCCTCGAGCGGCTTGGCGATGCCGAGCGGGTCGAGATTGGCATGCAGATGGCCGCGCATGCGGTAGGCGCGGATCATCATGATGGCGCGCACGGAATCGCGCGTCGCCTGGTGTACGTCGGCATCGGAAAGCACGACACCGTTGGTGACCGCCTTGTCCTTGACCTTCTTTTCGATGGTCTTCTCGACGATGCCCCAATTGCCGTCTAGCGCCGAGACCAGTTCGCCATTGGCCTGCAGCGGCCAGGACGGCTTCGCCCAGGAGGCGCCCTTGGCGTTCCTGCGCACATCGCCGGCATCATCCTTCAGCCCGGCGAAGAACTCCTGCCATTCAGCATTGACCGAGGCTGGATCGTCCTCATAGGCGGCATAGAGCGCGTCGATGTAATCGGCATTGCCGCCATAGAGGAAAGAGGTGAGCGAAAACTGGTCGTTGGCCTGATCTTGTCTTGCCATTTTTTGTCCGCGGAGCCCGGCTCCGTCTCCTGTTTGAGCGAATAGGGAGTAGCGAATAGCGAGTAGGGATTGCCCCGTGGTCGCACCGCTACTCTGTTTTCCCTATTCGCTATTCACTACTCGCTACTCGCTACTCGCTTTAACTCTTGATTGCCTCGACCAGCGTCGTGCCCAGCCTTGCCGGCGAGGGCGATACCTTGATGCCGGCCGATTCCATTGCCGCGATCTTGTCCTCGGCGCCGCCCTTGCCGCCAGAGATGACCGCGCCCGCATGACCCATGGTGCGGCCGGCCGGCGCCGTGCGCCCGGCGATGAAGCCGGCCATCGGCTTCTTGCGGCCACGCTTGGCTTCGTCCTTGAGGAACTGCGCGGCGTCTTCCTCTGCCGAACCGCCGATCTCGCCGATCATGATGATCGACTTGGTCTCGTCGTCGGCGAGGAACATCTCGAGCACGTCGATGAACTCGGTGCCCTTGACGGGGTCGCCGCCAATGCCGACGGCGGTGGTCTGGCCGAGGCCGACATTGGTGGTCTGGAACACTGCCTCATAGGTAAGCGTTCCCGAGCGCGAAACAACGCCGACCGAGCCCTTGCGGAAGATGTTTCCGGGCATGATGCCGATCTTGCATTCGTTGGGCGTCAAGACGCCCGGGCAGTTCGGGCCGATCAGCCTCGAGGTCGAGCGGTCGAGCCGCGCCTTGACCCTGATCATGTCCATCACCGGTATGCCTTCGGTGATGCAGATGATCAGCGGGATCTCGGCCTCGATCGCCTCCAGGATGGCTTCGGCGGCGCCCGCCGGCGGCACATAGACGACTGAAGCGTTGGCGCCGGTCTTCTCCTTGCCCTCGGCGACGGTGGCGAAGATCGGCAGGCTCTCGCCCTTGGAACCGGTCCAGGTCTCGCCGCCCTTTTTGGGATGGATGCCGCCGATCATTTTTGTGCCGTGATAGGCCAGCGCCTGTTCGGTGTGGAACGTACCGGTCTTGCCGGTCAGGCCCTGCACCAGCACCTTGGTGTTCTTGTCGACGAGAATGGACATGGGTGATAACGCCTCTGGATTCAGCGATTACAAGAAAGGATTGACGGCTCGTACCGAGCCATAAACCTGGTTGTGGTTGAGACCCTCAGTGTAGAAAATCGGCGCACCGAGATAGACGGCCGCGGCGAGAAGCGCGGCGTCGTAGTAGTGAATTCCGTAACGGCGCGCGAGGTCCAGCCCAGAGCGGACGTAGCTTTCGTCGACGGGCACCAAAGGACAGGTCCCGAGGAGAACCAGCCACTGGTCGAGCAGGTCATCGCCCAGGAGGGATTTCGCTCGCGACACTGCGGCGAATTCGGCCAAAGTTTGCCCCGACACGCCAAAGATGGTGCTCGATACCAGTTCTGCGGCGATCGGCGCGCGGCGTGGATCACGATTCTTCTCCGAAGCCGCGTAGATCAGGACGTTCGTGTCGAGAAAGCAATCGATCCTCCCGGTCGGCATAGGCGTCCCTTCGATCCCACTTGTAGGGGGTGTCGGCGCTGTCGCCCCGTCTCGCGGCCTCGTCCATGAGTCGCTTCATTCCCGCCTTGGCCCAGGCCATCCGGTCTTCCTGCTCGACTTCATGCGCAAGCAGTGAACGAATGAGGGCGTTGAGCGTGGTGTTGCGACGTCCGGCAAGGCCTCGCGCCTTTTCGAGCAGAGCCTCGTCCATGGCTAGGGTGACATTCTTCATCGCTTGTCTCCACATAAATACACAGCCAATATATGTGTGATTATGTGTATTTTTTCAACCGCCATGCCCACGACCTGCATCGCTCAGCCTTCCCCTAACTCGGAAGGCGAGACGCGCCGGTAAACGCCGCTCACCATGTCCTGCCAGGCATCGCTGCCGGCAGGTTTGAACTGCAATCGCATGCGGTAGGCGTCGGCACCGTCGAAAACATACGTCACGCGCGCGACGCCGCGCGGCGACGACCGCTCCACAGTGAGTTCGTTGCCGTTCCAAGTGCCCGTGGCCGGAGCCGCCGGCACGAAGCCCATCGAGTCGAACTGATGCATGGTGGCGATGCTGTTTTGCTGGTCGAAGCCAAACACGCTGTGCGCGCCGAACGAGACCGTGCCGTCGCGACGCTGGCGATAGCGCTGCACCACGAACAGCCCGCCGAACTGTGCCTCAGCCAGCACTTCGGAAGTCGCCGTGCCGGCATCGGTCCATTGAGTTGCCGCCACCTCTTCCTCACCACGCCACGCGCCGACCAGCGCCTGCAGGCGCTGGTGATCGGCCGAGAGCGAGGAGAAGGCGGCTGCGTTCATGGGTCAGAGCCGCTTCAGGTCGGAGACGGTGAGGTCGCTCTTGGCGTTGCCGGTGTTGAGCGTCGTCGCCGGCTCGAACATCAGCACCACGGGCTCCGAAGTCAGCGAGCGCGGCCGGTGCTCGACGCCGCGCGGCACGACGATGAAATCGCCCTCGCCAAGCTCGACCGGACCGTCGCGAAAATCGATGGCAATGCGCCCACGCAGCACGAGGAAGGCCTCGTCCTCATTGTCATGCGCGTGCCAGTCGAAGGATTCGCCGAACTTGGCGACCTTGGCCTGGCTGTCATTGATGTCGCCGGCAATGTGCGGATCGAAGACCTTGCTGATCTTCGCATCCGCCGCCTCGACCAGATTTATCTTGCGCGGAGGCATCCGCTCAGCCCTTCACCGCCGCCACGATCTTCTTGGCCGCGTCGTCGAGATCATCGGCCGACACCACGTTGAGGCCGCTGTCGTTGATGATCTTCTTGCCGAGCTCGGCATTGGTGCCTTCCAGGCGCACCACCAGCGGCACTTGGAGCCCGACTTCCTTGACCGCGGCAATCACGCCCTCGGCAATGATGTCGCACTTCATGATGCCGCCGAAGATGTTGATCAGGATGCCCTTCACCGCCGGATCCTTGGTGATGATCTTGAACGCCGCCGTCACTTTCTCTTTCGACGCGCCGCCGCCGACATCGAGGAAGTTGGCCGGCTCGGCGCCATAGAGCTTGATGATGTCCATTGTCGCCATGGCGAGGCCGGCACCGTTGACCATGCAGCCGATATTGCCGTCCAGCGCGACATAGGCGAGGTCGTATTTCGACGCCTCGATCTCCTTCTCGTCCTCTTCGGTGGTGTCGCGCAGTTCGAGCACATCCGGGTGACGGAACAGCGCGTTGTTATCGAACGACACTTTTGCGTCGAGCACGCGCAGCCGGCCGCTCTTCATGACGATCAGCGGATTGACCTCGAGCAGGCTCATGTCCTTCTCGACAAAGGCCTTGTAGAGGATAGGGAACAGCGTATCTCCGTCCTTGGCCGCGTCGCCGTCGAGCTTCAGCGCACCGTTGAGCGCCTTCAGATCGGCCGATGTGACGCCCTTTTCCGGATCGATGGCGACAGTGATGATCTTTTCCGGCGTGTCATGCGCGACCGCTTCGATGTCCATGCCGCCTTCGGTCGAGACGACGAAAGCAACGCGGCCGACCGAGCGGTCGACCAGGATCGACAGGTAGAGTTCGCGCTCGATATCGGCGCCGTCCTCGATGTAGAGGCGGTTGACCTGCTTGCCGGCCGGGCCGGTTTGCTTGGTGACCAGCGTGTTACCCAGCATCTCATTGGCGTTGGTGACGACGTCGGCGACCGACTTCGCCAGCCGCACACCGCCCTTGGCATCCGGGCCGAGCTCCTTGAATTTGCCCTTGCCGCGGCCGCCGGCATGGATCTGGCTCTTCACCACATAAAGCGGGCCGGGGAGCGCCTTGGCGGCGGCTTCCGCTTCGTTCGCCTTGAACACCGGTACGCCCTCGGCCACCGGCGCCCCGAACGACTTCAGCAGCGCCTTGCCCTGATACTCATGGATGTTCATCTGGATTTTCTCCGGGTTACTTGGCGGCGAGCTGCGGTGCGATCTTGGCGCAGGCCTCGGTCAGTCCCTGCACCGTCGCCACCGAACTGTCGAACATCTTCTGCTCGCTCTTGTTCAGTTCGATCTCGATGATGCGCTCGACGCCGCCGGCGCCGATCACCACGGGAACGCCGACATAGGTGTTCTTGACGCCATACTGACCGGAAAGATACGCGGCGCACGGCAGCACACGCTTCTTATCCTTGAGGTAGGCTTCGGCCATCGAGATCGCCGAGGCGGCCGGCGCGTAGTAGGCCGAGCCGGTCTTGAGCAGGCCGACGATCTCGGCGCCGCCGTCGCGGGTGCGCTGTACGATCTGGTCGAGCTTTTCCTTCGAGGTCCAGCCCATCTTGATGAGGTCGGGCAGCGGAATGCCGGACACCGTCGAATAGCGGATCATCGGCACCATGGAATCGCCGTGGCCGCCGAGCACGAAGGCGGTGACGTCCTCGACCGAGACCTTGAATTCTTCAGCCAGGAAATAGCGGAAGCGCGCACTGTCAAGCACGCCGGCCATGCCGACGACATGGCTCTTGGGCAGGCCGGAGAACTTCTGCAGCGCCCAGACCATGGCGTCGAGAGGATTGGTGATGCAGATGACGAAGGCCTTCGGTGCGTACTTCTTCAGCCCGGCACCGACCTGTTCCATGACCTTGAGGTTGATGCCCAGAAGGTCGTCTCGGCTCATGCCGGGCTTGCGCGGCACGCCGGCGGTGACGATGCAGACATCGGCACCCTCGATGCCGGCATAGTCGTTGATGCCGGTGAGGCGGCTGTCGAAGCCATCGACGGGCGACGACTGCGCGATATCGAGCCCCTTGCCCTGCGGGATACCATCGGCGATATCGAACAGCACCACGTCGCCGAGGTCCTTGAGGCCGATCATATGGGCGAGCGTGCCGCCGATCATGCCGGAGCCGATGAGCGCTATCTTGTTGCGTGCCATGTCAGGATGTTTTCCCTTTGTCGGTGACGGTGTCTCAAATCGTTTGGCGACTTGATGGCACGTCGAAGAAGAGGCCGGAATGCTGCGAGGACCCGCGAGACTTTCGCCGCACCAATAGCCTCGGCGCGGCTCAAATTCAAACGATTATTTTGAGGCGAGCATTTTCAATCGGTTAGACTGATTGGGACTTACGTAAACGTCAAAGTTTGTAAGCCGACTTGCGAAGTTTTACACAGTGAGTATGGAAATCAGAAGGCTATTTCCAGATGATGACGCCCTTGTGATGCGCGTGGCAGAGGATGTGTTTGGGCACACGGTCAGATCGGACTCGAACGGTTTGATAGTCGGCGGGACAGAGGGGTGTGACGGAACGCTACGGATCCGCTTTGGGGTTCCATCTCTACGCCCGCGCCTGCTGCGCTTCTGGCGCCACTTTCACCTTCTGCCGCTCCGCCCAATCCTCCAGCCAGTCGTGGCTTTGCATCTCGATCAGGCGCGATGCCGTGCGCTCGAATTCGAAGACCTCGACGCCGCGCTTTGCGAGATAAAGCTGCGTCGGCGGAGCCTCTGCACTCATCACCAGCCGTACATGATGGTCATAAAGCGTGTCGATCAACAGGATGAAGCGCTTGGCCTCGTTGCGCTTGCCTTCGCCGAGCACCGGGACATGGTCGACGAAGATGGTCGAAAAGCGCCCGGCGATCGCCAGGTAGTCGCGTGCCCCAAGCGGCCTTTCGCAGAGATCTGCGAAGGAAAACCGCGCCGCATCGCCTGCTGCGCGCGGCACGACCACTTGCCGGCCCTTGAGGGTCAGCGAGGTCTCCGTAATCGGCACGCCACGCGTCATGGTTTGCCAGGCCTCGTCGAGTATCTGGTCGGCCGCCGCACCGGCCGGCGTGACATAGACCGGCATGCGGGCGAACTTTTCCAGCCGGTAGTCCTTGTCGGCGTCGAGTGCCAGCACCTGTGCATGCCGCTCCAGAATGCCGATGAAGGGCAGGAAAAGCTGGCGGTTCAGCCCTTCTCTATAAAGATCTTCCGGCGCCACGTTCGAGGTGGCGACCAGCACCACGCCGTTGGCAAACAGCGCCGAAAACAGCCGCGACAGGATCATCGCGTCGGCAATGTCGGTGACCGAGAACTCGTCGAAGCACAGCACCCAGGCCTGCTCGGCAAGCGCCTTGGCGACGGGCGGGATCGGATCGTCTTCCCTGACGTCACCGTTCTTGCGCGCCTGCCGGTGCTTCTGGATGCGGTCCTGGACATCGGCCATGAAGTCGTTGAAGTGGACGCGGCGTTTGCGCCGTACCGGCACAAGCTCGAAGAACATGTCCATCAGCATGGTCTTGCCGCGGCCGACGCCGCCATGGATGTAGAGCCCTTTGACGGCCTCGTGCGTTCCGCGCTTGCGGGCAAACAGCCAGCCCAGCGCGCTGGACTTCTGTGCCAGCCGCTTGGCCGAAATCTCATCGGTCAGCCGGTCAAGCGCAGCTGCGATCCGCTCCTGTAGCGGATCGCGTTCGATCGCCCCCGTTTCCACCAGATGGTCGTAACGCTGCCTGACGGTCGCATGGATCTGGAGGCCGTCACGCAGATGCATCGGTCATGTCGTTCCGGAGCAATTTCCAGGAAAAATATGTCTATCTTGTAAGCGAAATCGGCTGGCCGTTCGAAGTCTGGCCGTCGAATTTCGAGCCGCCCGAGGAATAGAGCCGCGCCAGCGCACCGCCATTCTCGTCATAAAGCGTCAGTTGCTTGCCGGCGACGTTCCACGACTTGATGCCGTCGATCGGTGCCGGGCAATGCAGCGGCCCGGCGCGGAAGCCGGCACCGAACTTGGTCTGCGGCGTCGCCACCTTGCAGCTCTGGCCCGAAACGCTGGCATTCCAGACGCCGGCGACGCTGGCGGCATTGAGATCCGAGGCTCCGGCGGGCGCCGTACCGTCCGGCGGCAGCGAGGCCACCTGCGTATTCGCCGGCGCGGTCGGGAATTGCGACGGGTCCGTGGTGCCGGGCGACGCCGGCGGCGGTAGCTGGTTCGCGGTCACCTTGCCGGCGGGCGCGGCCTCCAGCGGTGCCGGCTGCTGATCGCCCATCGACGAGAAACGTGAGGTCGAACAGCCGCTCGCAACGAGCGCGGCCAGCGATACGGCCACCAGGCCGGTTTTCGAAAAAGTCATTCCAACCTCCGTCGGATCCGGCTGGGGGGAAGCCGTCCGCACAATCTCACCTCCACCAAGATGGAGAAGGTGGCGAAATTTCAACCCGATATGGTTAAAATACGGTTTGCAGCAAGATTTGTTGCAAATTTGTCGCAATCGCGATGGTACGGGCCACTGTCGCGCGTCGCCCTGAGGTCCCGGTTGACACTGGCCGCCCCCTGGCATTCGGCGGTCACACGCTTGCGCAAGCAGGCACAGCGCCTATGTCAGGGAGACGCAACCTGCCGGAGCCGCAAAATTGGCCGCGAGAAAGAGAGCCGCCAATCGCTACTATAGCGGCCCGCCCAGCGATCATTTCGACGGCACCTTGTTCTTCAATCCCGACGGCCAGCTGCCCGGCCGTTTCGCCGACCTGCTGAAATGGCAGTTGAATGGCAAGCGCTCGAAATGGCCGGCGACGAATCCAAGCCCCTTCCCGCAGGCAAAGCCGGCCGCGAGCGTCGAAGGCGCCGCGCTTGATGTGACGATGGTGGGCCATTCCAGCTTGCTGATCCAGACGGCCGGTCTGAACATCCTGACCGACCCGGTCTGGTCGCAGCGCGCGTCGCCGCTTTTCTTTGCCGGTCCACGGCGCATCAATCCGCCAGGCATCGCTTTCGCCGACCTGCCGCCGATCGACCTCGTGCTGGTCAGCCACAATCATTACGACCATCTCGACCTCGCCACGCTGAAGCGGCTGAAGGCCGGCCACGACCCGCTGGTGCTCACTCCGCTCGGCAACGATACCCTGATTGGCGATGCGATTCCCGGCATGCGGCTGTCGGCGCACGATTGGGGCGACAGGGTCGAGGTCGGCAATGGCGTCGTCGTCCATGTCGAGCCGGCGCACCACTGGTCGGCGCGGGGCGCCCGCGACCGGCGCATGGCGCTGTGGGCCGGCTTCGTCGTCGGGACGCCGAACGGCAAACTCTATTTCGCCGGCGACACCGGCTTCCACGGCGGCATCAACTATCGGCTGATGGCCGAGAAACATGGCGGCTTCCGCTTCGCCATCCTGCCGATCGGTGCCTATGAGCCGCGCTGGTTCATGGCGCCGCAGCACCAGAATCCGGAGGAGGCGGTGCAAGGCATGACATTGTGCAACGCCGCTTTCGCCGCCGGCTGCCACTGGGGCACTTTCCAGCTCACCGACGAACCGATCGACGAGCCGGCGCGAAAACTGACCGAGGCGCTTGATGACCAAGGCGTCCCACGAGAGCGCTTTCGCGCCTTGCGGCCCGGCGAGGTCTGGAGCATACCCGAGATCGGGCGCGACTGACGTCTGCATTGGCCATTTACGCCCCGGTCATTTTCGCAGATGGTCAGCCTAACGGGCAAAGGGGAATTCAGATGAAATCGATCGTGGCAGTTCTGATGGCGCTGGCGTTTTCGACGCCGTGCGCTTTCGCAGGCGAAATCGGCGACCGCGCCACCGAGGCCGAAAAACTGCTGCAGTCGGGTGACGGCGCCGGCGCGCTGGACAAATTCCGCGGCGCGGAGGAAGCCTTTTGGCAAGCGATGCCGCTGACCGTCCAGAACGTCAAACAGGTCGATTCCGCAAGCGGTTTCGGCATCTACAGCGAGCGTGCCAATCGCATCTACAAACCTGGCGAGAAGATCGTGCTCTATATGGAGCCTGTTGGCTACGGCTATGGCACGGACGGTCTCGGCAACAGCATGATCGCGCTTTCCGTCGACATCACCGTCGTTTCACCGGCCGGCGAGACTCTCGGGACAAGTGAGAAGGTCGGCCGTGTCCAGGTCGCCTCCCGCTCACACAACCGCGAACTGTTCTTCAAGCTGGACCTCTCCCTCGACGGCTTGCTGCCCGGCAAATACCGGTGCGACTTTCTCATGCATGACGAGAATTCGAGCAAGACGGCGCCCTTCACCACCGATATCGAGATCGCCGGCTAGGTCGGTCAACGGGCAGCGGCCTCGCAAGCCGACGGGAACCCAAGCGCGGCAACCGCGTTTTTCATATGGTTTCAAAATCTATCGGTTTGCGAGGCATTCCCATGCTCAAATGGATTGTCATTTTGCTGATCATCGCCGCAGCGGCGAGCCTGCTCGGCATGCCGGCGCTGGCAGGTGCTGCCGCAACCGGTGCGCGCATCCTCATCGGCATCGTTCTGATCATCTTCCTGCTGATGGTACTGGGCATTTTCGCGGTGACGTAAAGCGGCTCCGCACTGGTAATTCCTGCCCGTTTCCGCCATATAGCGCCAATCGGACACGGAATTTACGGAGCAATGGCCAGCACTGCCCCATTCGCCAAGATGAACGGCATCGGCAACGAGATTATCGTTGCCGACATGCGTAGCCGTGCCGATCGGGTGACGGCGGCCGCGGCAATCGCGCTGAACGCCGATGCCGCGACAAGGTTCGACCAGATCATGGCGATCCACGACGCCAGGACGCCGGGCACCTCCTTTTTCATCGACATATTGAATTCCGACGGAACCAGCGCGCAGGCCTGCGGCAACGGCATGCGCTGCGTTGTCCAGGCGCTCGCCGCCGAGACGGGCCAGAAGACCTTCACCTTCGAGACCGTGGCCGGCATTCTTAACGCGCGCGAACATGCCGACGGCTCGATCTCCGTCGATATGGGCATACCGCGCTTCGGCTGGCAGGACATTCCGCTGGCCGAGGAATTCCACGACACCCGCATGATCGAGCTGCAGATCGGTCCGATCGACGCGCCGGTGCTGCATTCACCCTCTGTCGTCTCGATGGGCAATCCGCACGCCATCTTCTGGGTCGACCGCGACATCTGGTCCTACGAGCTCGATCGTTTCGGCCCGCTGCTCGAGAACCATCCGATGTTTCCCGAACGGGCCAACATCACCATCGCTCAGGTCACCTCGCCAGAAACCATGATCATCCGCACATGGGAGCGTGGCGCCGGCCTGACCAAGGCCTGCGGCTCGGCCTCCTGCGCCGCAGTGGTCGCAGCCGCCCGCACCAATCGGACCGGCCGCAGCGTCAGCCTGTTGACGCCCGGGGGCGGCACACTGCATGTCGAATGGCGCGACGATGACCACGTCATCCTCACCGGTGCCGCCGAATGGGAATTTTCCGGCAGCTTCGATCCGGCGACAGGAACATGGGCCCGCGACACCGAAAGCGCGGCCTGATGTCCGCTCTGTCCAAGAGCCCGGTGTCCAAGGGCATCGATGTGGTGACCTTCGGCTGCCGGCTGAACACCTATGAATCGCAGGTGATGCGGCGCGAGGCTGAAAGTGCCGGCCTCGGTGCGCTGGAAGGCGGCGCCGTGATCTTCAACACCTGCGCCGTCACCGGCGAAGCCGTTCGCCAGGCCAAACAGGCGATCCGCAAGGCGCGCCGCGACAACCCGCAAGCCCGCATCATCGTCACCGGCTGCGCCGCGCAGACCGAGCCTGAAAAATTCGCCTCAATGGACGAGGTCGATCTCGTGCTCGGCAACGAGGAGAAGCTGAAGGCGAACTCCTATCGCGCGCTGCCGGATTTCGGCGTCAACGACACCGAGAAGGCGCGCGTCAACGACATTTTTTCGGTGCGCGAAACCGCAGGCCACATGGTCGACGCCATCGAGGGCCGCGCGCGCGCCTTCGTACAGGTGCAGACCGGCTGCGACCACCGCTGCACCTTCTGCATCATCCCTTACGGCCGCGGCAATTCGCGCTCTGTGCCGATGGGCGCCGTGGTCGAGCAGGTCAAACGGCTCGCCGGAAACGGCTATGCCGAGATCGTGCTGACCGGAGTCGACATGACCAGTTTTGGCGCCGACCTACCGGGCGCGCCGAAGCTCGGCAAACTTGTAAGAACCATCCTCAGGCAGGTGCCCGACGTGAAGCGCCTGCGGCTGTCCTCGATCGATTCGATCGAGGCCGACGACGATCTGCTCGACGCCATCGCCACCGAGCCCAGGCTGATGCCGCATCTGCATCTGTCGCTGCAATCGGGCGACGACATGATCCTGAAGCGCATGAAGCGCCGGCACAGTCGAGACCAGTCGATCCGCTTCTGCGAGGACGTTCGCAAGCTGCGCTCCGGCATCGTCTTCGGCGCCGACATCATCGCCGGCTTCCCGACCGAGACCGACGAAATGTTCGAGAACTCGGAAAAAATCGTCGAGGAGTGTGGCCTGACCTATCTCCACGTTTTCCCCTTCAGCCCGCGCGACGGCACGCCTGCCGCGCGCATGCCGCAGCTCCGTCGCGAATTGGTCAAGCAGCGCGCTGCCCGGCTGCGCGCCGCGGGTGACGCTGCCTATATCAGGCATCTGTCGTCGCTTTCCGGAACCCGTCAGTCGATCCTGGTCGAGCGCGACGGACTTGGCCGCACCGAAGGGTTTACGCTTGCCGCACTCGGCACCGGCGCACCGGGCGAAATCGTCGAGGCCGATATATCGGGCCACGATGGTACCCGGCTGATCGCGACGCCCCTTTCCGCCCGCGCGGCCTGAGAAACGCAAAGCATGGCTGGTTTTTTCAAGAAGATATTTTCGTTCGGCAAGAAGGAGGTGGTCGAGGAGCGGGTCGACGAAACCGCCCCTTTGCCGCCGATCAAGTGGGAAGCACTCGATGCGCTGAAGCCGGCGGCCGAGCAGGTCGTGCCGGAGTTTTTGAAGCGCGACGAGCTGGAGCCCGAGGCGGAGACTGCGCCGACGCCGACGGTTGAGCCGAAGGTGATCCCTGCGACGGAACCGGCGCCTGTCGAGGAGCCGGCACCGACCATTCCGCCAGCACCTGAGCCGATAGTTCCGCCCGGGCCGGAACCTCTGCCGAAGCCCGAGCCGGAAGAAGAACCCGCGCCTGAGACGCCTGCCGAGCCGCCGGCGCCCGAGGAAATACCAACACCTCCCGCCGTCCCAGAACCTGCTCCCAAACCTCAGCCGCAAGAGGTACCGCCACCCGCGCCCGCCGAGCCGGAGATCGTTCCGTCACGCCCGGAAAAGCAACCGGAACCGGCGCCGATCGAAGTGCCGGTGCCGCCGGTCGAGGTTCCGACAGAGACACCAACTCCAATCGAGGTGCCGACGCCGGCGCCGGCCCCTCAGCCACCATCAGACGTCGGCGCGGCCCCTCATCCGCCGGCCGAGATCGCACCTCCCATTCGCCAGCCTGCGCCATTCGAATCGCAGCCGCTCGTTTCGGAGATCGCGCCCGAACCGCAGGCCGTCCCCGCGCCAAAATCCGTTCCCGCGCCTGGCAAGGTAACCGTCACCAAGAAGGTCGAGCAGAAGGCAGAGCCGCAGAAGGCGCCGGAGCCGGCGCCGAGGCGCTCAT
This sequence comes from Mesorhizobium sp. M0051, assembly GCF_040323235.1. Taxonomy (NCBI): domain Bacteria; kingdom Pseudomonadati; phylum Pseudomonadota; class Alphaproteobacteria; order Hyphomicrobiales; family Phyllobacteriaceae; genus Mesorhizobium; species Mesorhizobium sp. M0051. The sequence continues at coordinate 55,139 of NZ_JAMYUT010000011.1, read as the reverse complement.
GGTTGCAGCGTATGAAGGACGGGCTTGCCCGTTCGTCCAAGGAACTGACCGGCAACATTGCCGGGGTCTTCACCAAGCGCAAGCTGGACGAGGAGACGCTGCAGGATCTGGAGGACGTGCTGATCCGTGCCGATCTCGGCATGGAAACCGCGCTGCGCGTCACTGATGCGCTGGCCGCCAGCCGTTACGGCAAGGATGTCTCCGACACCGAGGTTCGCACCATCATGGCGGCCGAGGTGGAGAAGGTGCTGACCCACGTCGCCATGCCGCTGGAACTCGATCTCTCGCACAAGCCGCATGTCATCCTGGTGGTTGGCGTCAACGGCACCGGCAAGACCACGACGATCGGCAAGCTTGCCGCCAAGCTCACCAATGGCGGCCTGTCGGTGATGCTTGCCGCCGGCGACACGTTCCGCGCCGCGGCGATCGAGCAGTTGAAGATCTGGGGCGAGCGGACGAAATCGCCTGTCATCGCCTCCAAGCTCGGCGCCGATGCGGCGGGCCTCGCCTATGACGCCTTCGAAAAGGCCAAGGAAGCCGGCTCAGACGTGCTGATCATCGACACCGCCGGCCGCCTGCAAAACAAGACCGAGTTGATGGCGGAGCTCGAAAAGATCGTCCGCGTGCTCGGCAAGCTCGATCCGGAAGCGCCGCACACCGTGCTGCAAACCGTCGATGCCACCACCGGCCAGAATGCACTCAGCCAGGTCGAAATCTTCCGCAATGTCGCCGGCGTCAACGGCCTGGTGATGACCAAGCTGGACGGCACGGCGCGCGGCGGTATTCTAGTGGCGATCGCGGCGAAGCACAAATTGCCGGTCTATTTCATCGGCGTCGGCGAACAGGTCGACGACCTCGAACCGTTCTCGGCAAGCGAATTCGCCAGGGCGATCGCTGGAGTTGCCTAACAAGCATGTCCCAAAAAGTTGCAGTCTTTTTGGATCGGATTCTGCGTAAGAAAGAGCTTCCATGAACCCACCCATTCTCGAACGCGATCCGTCCGATCCGCAAAAACAAAAGAAGGAAGGCGTCAATCCGCTGCTCAAGCTGGTGTTGGAGCTGGGGCCGTTGATGGTGTTCTTCTTCACCAATGCGCGCGGCGCCTGGCTGGTGCAGAAATTCCCTGCCCTGGCCGAGTTCGGTGGGCCGATTTTCGTCGCCACCGGCCTGTTCATGGCCGCCACGGCAATCGCGCTGATCGCCTCATGGCTGCTGATGCGCACCTTGCCGATCATGCCGATGGTGTCGGGCGTCGTCGTCTTCATCTTCGGCGCGCTGACGCTCTATCTGCAGGACGACATCTTCATCAAGATGAAGCCGACCATCGTCAACACGCTGTTCGGCGGCGTGCTGCTCGGCGGCCTCTACTTCGGCAAGTCGCTGCTTGGCTATGTCTTCGATTCGGCCTTCAGCCTCGATGCCGAAGGCTGGCGCAAGCTGACCTTCCGCTGGGGCCTGTTCTTCCTGTTCCTGGCCCTCGCCAATGAGGTTGTGTGGCGGAATTTTTCCACCGACGCCTGGGTTACCTTCAAGGTCTGGGGCATCATGCCGATCACGCTTCTGTTCACCTTCAGCCAGATGCCGCTGATCCTGCGCCATTCGCTCGAGGACAAGACCGGGAAATAGGAGAGGACCGTGGAATTCGTCACCACGCGCGACGAACTGAGGACGATCTACAAGACGCCGCGACCGACCGACGGCTCGATCCGTAAGGAGTTGAAAGCGCTCGACGGCCATTGCCGCTCCTTCATTGGCAAGAGCCCGTTCGTGCTGATCGGCTCGTCCGACGGCGCCGGCAATGCCGACGTGACGCCGAAGGGCGACAAACCGGGCTTTGCCGCCGTGCTCGACGACACCACCATCGCCATTCCGGACCGGCCCGGCAATAACCGGCTCGACACGCTGGAGAACATCCTCCTCCATCCCTCGGTCGGGCTGCTCTTCCTCATTCCCGGCATGAACGAGACGTTGCGTGTCAACGGCGCCGCCCGCATCACCGTCGACGGGGGCCTTCGCGAGCGCCTTGCCATCGACGGCAAGGAACCGCAAAGCGTCGTCGTGGTCACCGTCAAGGCCGCCTACATGCATTGCGCCAAGGCCTTCATGCGCTCGGATTTGTGGAAGCCGGAGACCTGGTACGACCGCGCGACGCTGCCGACGCTCGGCCAAATCCTGCGCGATCAGCTGGCGCTGACCGATTCGGCCGAGGCGACCGACCGCTGGCTCGATGAGGAATATAAGCAGACGATGTGGTAGGTTTTTCGGACGACGATTCGTCCCGACTGGTTCCCTGCCTTGCTGAACATCCTTGCCATCTCCGGCAGCCTGCGGGCGGCCTCCACCAATTCGGCCCTGATCGCGGCACTGGCGCGCAATGCGCCGACCGGCTGTCGCATCGCCATCTATGACGGGCTTGGCCGTCTGCCGATCTTCAATCCCGACGATGAGGGCGAGCGGACGCCGCTCGAAGCCGCCGAACTGATCGATGCCGTCACTCAAGCCGACGGCGTCATCTTCTCCTGTCCCGAATATGCCCATGGCATACCGGGCGGGCTGAAGAACGGGCTCGACTGGCTGGTGTCGCGTGACGCCGCTGTCGCCAAGCCCGCCATGCTGGTGCACGCCTCGCCGCGCTCTCTAATCGCCCGCGCCGCACTGGCCGAGATCATGCGCACCATGTCGTTCGCGCTTTGCGAGCATGTGCTGGAGATTGCCCTGCTCGGCAAGAAGCCGCCTGAGGTGGAAGCTGTCTTGGCCGAGCCGGCGAGCCGGCTGGCGATGCATGATGCGCTGAATTCTTTCGCGGATTTCATTCGCGCGCGTTGATGCTGAACGGCCATCACCGCGCTTCGTCATCCTGGGGCGGAGCAAGGAGCGCAGCGACGCGGCGCAGACCCTAGGATGACGAAGGCGTGGGGCTGGGCCTCCACGCCTTCGAACTACTTCTTCCCCCTCAATGTCTCCACATCCGTCTTCCCGACATACCAGTCACGCGCATTGACCTCCTCGAAGACCACCCAGACATCGTCATTGCCAAGGCCAGTGGCGTCCATGATGGCAGCCGTGACCTTCTTGGCAATGTCCGCTTTCTTGCCCGCCGGATCGGCGGCGATCACTTCTTTGACGATGCGGATGTTGACGAATGGCATTTTTTGTCCTCCCCGGGGCGGTTCGTGCTCGCGAGCCGCTTCTATGAAACTGTCTAATGGTCGCAGTGCTTGGTCTCAATAGGTCTTGGCGCCGTTGACCATGAGCCGCACCATGTAGAGCGAGGTCGTGCCGGCGATGTAGAGGCAATTCAGCTTGTTGCCGCCGAACACGCAATTGGCGGTCACCTCCGGCACCTTGATCTTGCCGATCAGCGTGCCGTCTGGATCGTAGCAATGGATGCCGTCGGCAGCACTTGTCCAGATGCGTCCGTCCTCGTCGAGGCGGAAGCCGTCGAACAGGCCGGCGGTGCAGTCGGCGAAGATCTTTTCGCCCGACACCTTCTTGCCGCCCTTGCCGACGTTGAACACCCGCAAATGCGCCGGGTTCTGCGCGCCATGCGTGCGGCCGGTGTCGGCGACATAGAGCTTGCTCTCGTCGAGCGAGAAGGCCAGCCCGTTGGGCCTGACCATGTCGGTGATGACGGCTTCGACGTCGCCTGTGCCGGGATCGACCCGGTAGACATGACAGGCGCCGATTTCGCTCTCGGCCTTGTCGCCTTCATAGTCGGTGTCGATGCCGTAGCTCGGATCGGTGAACCAGATCGAGCCGTCCGACTTCACCACCGCGTCGTTGGGCGAATTCAGCCGCTTGCCCTTCCATTTGGCGGCGATGGTGGTGACCGAGCCGTCGAACTCGGTGCGGCTGACGCGGCGGCCCGAATGCTCGCAGGTCACCAGCCGGCCCTGCCGGTCGACCGTGTTGCCGTTGGAGTTGCCGGATGGTTGCCGGAAGACGCTGACATTGCCGTCGGTCTCGTCATAGCGCAGCATGCGGTTGTTGGGGATGTCGGACCAGACGACATAGCGGCCGGCGGCGAACCAGGCCGGTCCTTCCGCCCACTGGCATCCGGTGAACAGCTTCTCGACCTGCGCGTTGCCGTTGAACAGGCGTGCGAAGCGTGGATCGAGAACTTCATAATAGTCTGCGGCCGCCATACTTTTCCTCCCGGCATCACGTGAGATCGGATCAAGCCAGCCGGCGATCGATATGGCAAGATCGATCCGTGAAATCGTCCGCAGTCTCCTTCAGACGTGATTGAGGGAATGCGGGTTGATCGCGGTTAACTTGGGTTAAGTCGGCTTAACTCGGGTAAATGTGGCTTTAACCGGCTATGCGCTGGACGCAATGGTGCATTGCAACATCTTCTTTTTGCAATGCACCATTACTATGTCATGCTTCGTATCGATCAAGGGAGGAATAACGGCCGCGCAAATGCGGCGCCATAAGGAACCTTGCTATGATCCTCGACAGTCTCATGACCCGCGCTCGCAACAGCATTGCCAAGCGCAAACACTACAACCGCCTTGTCGCCGAAATCGACAGCTTTTCCAGCCGCGATCTGGCCGACATGCGCGCCGACCGCTCGGAAATGCTCTACCAGATCCACAAGCAGATCTACGGCTGATCTCAAGTCTCTCGTGATACGCGCCGCCAAGGCGCGTTGAGATTCAGGTCAGGCCGAGCCGAGAATGGTGGGTTCCGAGAACCGGAGCGGAGCGTACTTTTGGGTATGTGAGCACCGGAAGCGCAGGAAGCCGCCGTTCGTAGGCCGGCATCACCTGAATATCAACGTGCCGCCAGCGCCTTTTCAATTTGTGGCAGCAAAAGATCCCTCGCCGTCTCGGGCGTCAGCGGACCGACATGCTTGTAGGCGATCTTGCCGTCCTTGCCGATGACGAAGGTTTCCGGCACGCCGTAGACACCCCAGTCGATCGCCGCGCGACCGGCTTCGTCGACCCCGATCGCCTGAAACGGATTGCCGAGATCGCCGAGGAACCGGCGGGCGTTTTCCGGCTGGTCCTTATAGTTCAGCGCCGCCAGGACAAAACGCTTGTCCTGCGACAGCGCCAAAAGCACCGGATGCTCTTCGCGGCACGGCGCGCACCACGATGCAAAGACGTTGACCAATGTGACCTTGCCGGCGAAGGCTTTCGAATCGAGCCCCGGCAGGTTGCTGCCTTCGAGCGCCGGCAGGCTGGTCTGCGGCGCCGGCAGGCCGATCAGCGCCGACGGCACCTCCGAAACGTCGCGCCCCGATAACAGTTGCGACAGGAACAGTCCGGCCAGGCCGAGGAAAATCAGCAGCGGCAAGAGCACGAACAGGCGGCGACGGGGTGTCGGCGTTTCCGTTTCTGTGCTCATGATTTGGCCACCTTGTCGGAGCGGCGCCGCACGCCGGCCGCCTCCAGTTCGGCGAGCTCGCGTTTTCGAGCCCGCTGGTCGAGCAGGATCCAGCCGATCAGCCCGATCAGCACCACGGCGGTGATGCCATAAGCTGCGGTCACATAAAGTGCGTGCGCGCTCATGACTGCCGCTCCATCGACGACGTCCTTCCTTGCAACCGCATCCTTCCGTCTCGCCCGATCATACCTTCCCATAACGGCGTGCTGGCAGCTTCGCAATCGGCTGCCGCGCCGCCGCCTCCGAACTTATAGGATCGCTGCGCCGACCCCTTGATGTCGCGCAAATCATGACTGATGTCACTCAATCCGTGCCGTGGCGCAGCGCCAGCGCCGCCGAGACTGGACCCAGCACTGCAAGAAACAGTGTCAGCGCGGCAAGAATGAGGAAGGGTTGCAGAAACGGGTCGGGATTGGCCGTCGCGCCATAGCTCGCCGAAACGCCGAAGATCAGCACCGGAATGGTCAGCGGCAGCACCAGAACGGAGATCAGCAGCCCGCCACGCGGCAGCGCCACCGCCACCGCCGCGCCGGCGGCGCCGATGAAGGTGATTGCCGGGGTGCCGACCAATAGGGTCAGCGCCGTGGCGCCGATGCCGAGCGGCTCCATGTTCATGAACAGGCCGAGCAAGGGAGCGGCAATGACCAGCGGCAAGACGCTGCCCGCCCAATGCGCCAGGCATTTGGTCAGCACCGTCAAGGCCAGCATGTTGCGATCATTGCCGAGCACCAGCAGATCGAGCGAGCCGTCCTCGCGGTCGGCCTGGAACAGCCGGTCGAGGCCGAGCAGGCAAGACAGCAGCGCGCCGATCCACAGGATCGCCGGGCCGATACGGGCAAGCAGCTTGAGATCCGGTCCGACCCCGAACGGGATGGTGGCGATGACGGCGAGGAAGAAGATGACGCCGGTCAACGCGCCGCCGCCGGCACGGATGTTGAGGCGGATGTCGCGCAGGAAGAGCGCTAGCATGACTTGAGAAGCCTTCGCCCAGGCGCCCCGCCGCAGAGCGCCGACATCAACCGGCTTCCCCCATCACCAACGCCTTCGCCCCATCCAATCCGAGCGGCAAATGCGTCGCCGCAACAATCATCCCGCCCTCTTCACAATGCCTCGTCATCAACCCCGAAAACCGCGCCTCAGAAGCCTTGTCCAACCCGGCCGTCGGCTCGTCCAGCAGCCACAGCGGCCGATGACTGACCAACAGCTTGGCGATAGCCGCGCGGCGCCGCTGCCCGGTCGACAGATAGCCGAACGGCAGATGGCCGATGCCACCAAGCCCGACCGATTCAAGCGCCTCTTCGACGTCCAGTTGCCCATCGCCGTTGAAATCGCGCCAGAAGCGCAGGTTCTCCGCCACGCTCAGTGCCGTCTTCATTGCGTTCTGGTGGCCAAGGTAATGGCAGGCCGAGGCGACAGACGGAAACGCCTCGCCCCCATCTTCGATCTTCATGACACCTTCGATCTTCACGCTGCCCTCCGCCACCGGAAGCAGTCCGGCGATGACCCTCAGCAAGGTCGATTTGCCCGATCCGTTCGGCCCTGTGACGACAAGCGCCTGGCCGTCCTCCAAGGCAAAGCCGATGCCCGAAAACACCGTGTCGCCGCCGCGTTCGCCGCCTAGATTTTCGGCGATCAGCCGCATTCGTCGCCTGCCTTGAAAACCATGTCTCGCGACAGTTGCCGCATCGCACAAATTTGCTCTCCAACTGTCTAGAACTATTCCAGAAAATTCTCTATATGCGGTGCATCCGTGCCAGCGGTCGGCGCGGGAACAGAATTAGCGCCGAACCAGCGCACGCGCCGCCTTGAACGGCTCGGGTTGCTTGGGAACGGACAGCGGAAATGGCCGTACCCGCACCTTTGCGCGTGATTGCATGCCATCGGCGTCCGTTCCCTTTCAGGCTGAACAGACAAGGACGGATCGCACGTGTCAAAATCCCTCGACAGTTTCAATTGCCGCCGCACGTTGACCGCGGGCGGCGCGGAATATGCCTATTTCGACCTCATCGAGGCCGAGAAGAACGGCCTCACCGGCATCTCCCAGCTGCCCTATTCGATGAAGGTGCTGCTGGAGAACCTGCTGCGCAACGAGGACGGCCGCTCCGTCACCAAGGAGAGCATCCAGGCAGTTGCCGGCTGGCTGACCGACAAGGGCACTGCCGGTGTCGAGATCGCCTATCGCCCGGCCCGCGTGCTGATGCAGGATTTCACCGGCGTTCCGGCCGTGGTCGACCTTGCCGCCATGCGCGACGCCATGGCCTCGCTCGGCGGCGATCCGCAGAAGATCAACCCGCTGGTGCCGGTCGACCTCGTCATCGACCATTCCGTCATCGTCGACGAATTCGGCACGCCGCTGGCCTTCGCCCGCAATGTCGAGCTCGAATATGAGCGCAACGAGGAACGCTACAAGTTCCTGAAATGGGGCCAGCAGGCGTTCCGCAACTTCCGCGTCGTGCCGCCTGGCACCGGCATCTGCCACCAGGTCAACCTCGAATATCTCGGCCAGGTGGTGTGGACCAACACCGAGGACGGCGAAACCACCGCCTATCCCGACACCTGCGTCGGCACCGATTCGCACACCACCATGATCAACGGCCTTGGCGTGCTCGGCTGGGGCGTCGGCGGCATCGAGGCCGAGGCGGCCATGCTCGGCCAGCCGGTCTCCATGCTTTTGCCCGAAATCATCGGCTTCCGTCTGACCGGCAAGCTCAAGGAAGGCGTCACCGCCACCGACCTCGTGCTCACTGTCACGCAGATGCTGCGCAAGAAGGGCGTCGTCGGCAAGTTCGTCGAGTTCTTCGGCCCGGGCCTGTCCAACATGACACTGGCCGACCGCGCCACCATCGGGAACATGGCGCCCGAATACGGCGCCACCTGCGGCTTCTTCCCGGTCGATTCGGAAACCATCCGCTACCTCACAATGTCCGGCCGCAGCGAGGACCGCATCGCGCTGGTCGAGGCCTATGCAAAGGCACAAGGGCTGTGGCGCGAGACCGGCTCGACCGATCCGGTGTTCACCGACCTGCTCGAGCTGGAGCTCGGCTCCGTCGTGCCGTCGATGGCCGGCCCCAAGCGCCCCGAAGGCCGCGTTGCCCTGGAAGACATCCCGGCAGGCTTCGCCAAGGCGATGGAGACCGAATACAGGAAGGCGGCCGAACTATCCAAACGCTATGCCGTCGAAAGCACCGACCATGATCTCGGCCATGGCGACGTCGTCATCGCCGCCATCACCTCCTGTACCAACACGTCGAACCCAAGCGTGCTGATCGGCGCTGGCCTCCTGGCCCGCAACGCCAACCGCCTCGGGCTGAAGCAGAAGCCATGGGTGAAGACCTCGCTGGCTCCCGGCAGCCAGGTGGTCGCCGAATATTTGGAAAAATCCGGCCTGCAGAAGGAGCTCGACCAGATCGGCTTCAACCTGGTCGGCTTCGGCTGCACCACCTGCATCGGCAATTCCGGCCCGCTGCCGGCGCCGATCTCCAAGACCATCAACGACAAGGGCCTGATTGCTGCCGCGGTCTTGTCCGGCAACCGCAACTTCGAAGGCCGCGTCTCGCCCGACGTGCAGGCGAACTATCTGGCGTCGCCGCCGCTGGTCGTCGCGCACGCGCTGGCTGGCACCGTCACCAAGGACCTCACGACAGAGCCGCTCGGCGAGGACAAGAACGGCAACCCGGTTTATCTCAAGGACATCTGGCCGAGTTCGGCCGAGATCCAGGAGTTCATCGAAAAGAACGTCACCCGCGAGCTGTTCGCCCGCAAATATGCCGACGTCTTCAAGGGCGATGAATATTGGCAAAACGTCAAGGCGCCGGAAGGCCAGACCTATGCCTGGGACGACAACTCGACCTATGTGCAGAACCCGCCCTACTTCGCCGGCATGACATCAGGTTTCGGCAAGATCGGCGACATCAAGGGCGCTCGAGTGCTCGGCCTGTTCGGCGACAAGATAACCACCGACCACATCTCGCCGGCGGGTTCGATCAAGGCCGCCTCGCCGGCCGGCAAATACCTGACTGACCATGGCGTCGGCGTCGCCGACTTCAACCAGTACGGCACAAGGCGCGGCAATCACGAGGTGATGATGCGCGGCACTTTCGCCAACATCCGCATCCGCAACCACATGCTGGGCGAGAACGGCCGTGAGGGCGGCTACACCATCCACTACCCGTCGAAGGAAGAAGAATCGATCTACGACGCGGCGATGGAATACAAGAAGGAAGGCGTGCCGCTGGTCATCTTCGCCGGCGTCGAATACGGCAACGGCTCGTCGCGCGACTGGGCGGCCAAGGGAACCAACCTGCTTGGTGTCCGCGCGGTCATCGCCCAGTCCTTCGAGCGTATCCATCGCTCGAACCTGGTTGGCATGGGCGTCATCCCCTTCGTCTTCGAGGACGGCACGTCCTGGGCCTCGCTCAATCTCAGGGGTGACGAGTTGGTCGAGATCGATGGCTTGAGCACCATCAAGCCGCGCCAGACGATGATCGCCAAGGTCACGTATGGCGACGGCACGGTGAAGAACGTGCCGATCATCTGCCGCATCGATACGCTGGACGAGCTCGACTACTTCAAGAACGGCGGCATCCTGCAATACGTGCTGCGCGATCTGGCTGCTTAGGGAATAGAGGCTAGGCAGTAGGGAATAGAGGCGCCTACTGCCTAGCCTTCGGCGCCCCAAAACGCGCCGCTGCTGCCAGAAGCACGCCGAGCATCAGCCCGTTGAGGATGTGCCAGAGGAAGTGCGTGCCGAGCGGAAAGCTGCCGCAGACCAGCGGATCGATCATCCGGCAGATGACGGACACCACGAAGATCGCCGAGCCAGCCAGATTGTACCAGCCGGCGCGATTGCCGCTCGCCGCCACCAGCGCGCCGAAGAAGGCGAGCGCCAGGAACGGCGGCAGATAGCCAGTCGTGCCGTTGGAGGCCTGACGCAGCCAGTCCGGCACGGCCACGGTTATCGCTCCGGCAATGATGTAGAAGGCAATGAAGATGGCGATGGCCTTGCCCCATCGCATGGCGAGGAAGCGTCGCAGGTTGAACCACGTATAGGCCAGCGTGAAGCCGGCGATCGGCAGCACGTCGGCCCAGACCGTACCCTTGGTGGCAAAGGTGTGGAAGATAGTCGAGCCGATGCCGATCGCCACGACCCACCAGGCCAGCACTTCGGCGAAGGTCCCCGTGCCCAGCCTTCGTACCTCGCTCACGCCCCACAGGCCTGCGGCGATGAAGGCCAGGTTTGTCAGCGCATTGATCGGCTCGGACCAGAATTCCGGCCCGGTCCGCTCGCAATAGAGATCGACCGGCGTCAAAAAAGTTTGCCACATCGTGATTGCCGCCCGAATCGCTTCCATCCTGAAGCGCAGAGCTTCTCCTATTGTGCCGTCGCGGTCGGCTGCAACGCCAAAATTTCACCGCAACGTGACTTCCCGTTGACTTCCGCTTCTGCCACATATTTTAGCAATCAAGACAAAGCCGGCACCACCGGCGGGAATCGGAATGGCCATGGCCTCGCGAAAATCATTGTGGCTGGCAGCCCTTGCGCTGGCCTTTTCGGCGTTCGCCGGCGCCGGGCGTGCCGACGAGTCCGAAAGGCCCCAGGTCGAAAGACCACTGGGCGTGGTCGAGCTGTTCACCAGCCAGGGCTGCACTTCCTGCCCGCCGGCCGATGTGTTGTTCGCCGAGTTCGCTGCCCGGGAAGACATCGTCGCGCTCGCCTATCACGTCGACTACTGGGACTATCTCGGCTGGCAGGACACGCTGAGCCGCAAGGAGAACACCGAGCGGCAATATGAATATATGCGCGCCTTCGGCAGCCGCTCCGTCTATACGCCGCAGGCCGTCATCAACGGCCGCGTCCACGTCAACGGCGGCAGCCGCGGCGAGGTCGATGGCGCGCTCGCCCGCATGGCCAGGAGCGGCGAAGGCATGCGCGTCGTCATCAAGGTGAGCCGCACCAGCGACCGCGTCATGATCGACACCGGCGATGCCGGCAGCGGTCCCAGCGATGCCCATGTCGTCATCGTCTATTTCGACCCGCCGCAGACGATCAAGATCGGCGAGGGCGAGAACACCGGCCGCAAGATGACTTACTGGAACGCGGTCACCGGCATCCAGACCGCCGGCATGTGGCACGGCAAGGCGCAGCGCTACGAGCTGCCGATGAGCGAGATCACCAAGAAGGGCGGCTGCGCCGTGCTGCTGCAGTCGGTCGGCAAGGATGGCCTGCCCGGTCCCATTCTCGGCGCTGCGTTTATTCACAAGCCTTAGAGGCCACTTCCCTTCTCCCACAAGGGGAGATGGAAAGTGCCCCAGACATGAAAAAACCGACGCCAGCTTGCTTCTGACGTCGGTCATTTAGGTTTTGGGATCGTCGCACCCGGTTCTTCCGAAGAAGAACCGAGGTTGGTTCGATCCGACGCAGACCCGTGGGCGGGGGGCTTGGGGTTTACGAGCCGGTGCCGGACCGAACCGTCTCAGGCAACGCCGGTAAATTCGTCGGACATTGGGGCATGAGCGCGGATAAAAAAAGGCAGAAATGTGGCGAAGCATCACCAATTCCAACAAGGCGTTTCATAAAAGTGACTGGACGTTGCGAAAACAGCGCAGCGCCGCCCTGCTTCGCCGGGCCTTGCAATTCAACCGCGAACACGCCAACTTTGGTTGGCAAAGATTCATTTTGAAGGATCGAGGCATGACCGATGACAGCGGCGGGACTGGGGATGGGGACGCATCCGCAATATTGATCCCGCTGCACGAGGCGCGACACGCGCGCCTCGATCAGCCGGTGCGGTTCGACCGGCGTGAGCTGGACCAGATCCTCAGGCTCTACGGACGCATGGTCGCTGCCAACGAATGGCGCGACTATGCCATCGATCATCTCACCGACCGTGCCGTGTTTTCCGTATTTCGCCGTACCAGCGAAGTACCGCTGTTCCAGATCGTCAAGGATCCGAAACTGGCCCGCAAGCAGGGGGCCTTTGCCGTCATTGCCGCCGGCGGCCGCATCTTGAAACGCGGCCAGGAACTCGGCCGCGTGCTTGGGATATTCGACAGCAAGCTGAAGCTGGTCGAGGCCTGAGCGGGGAATGGAGCAGGGGAATTGAAGAACTGGAGAATTGATGAACTGATGAGAAGCCCGCAGCGCGATTCATAGCCGCTGTTTCTTTATTCTTCAGCTCATCAATTCTTCAATTCCTCAGTTTCAATTCCTCAGTTCATTTCCCTCCAAGCCCCTCGCGGAACTTCCGCTCCGGCAGCGATTCGAGATCGGGCGGCGCCGATGCCCCGCCATTCAGCGACAGTTGCATGAACACCGTGTCCAGCCAGCGCCCGTGCTTGTAGCCGGAACCTTCAAGGCGTCCCGAATGGCGAAAGCCGAGCTTCTCGTGCAGCCGTACCGAGGCGCTGTCGGCATGGCCATCGCCGATCACCGCGATGATCTGGCGAAAGCCCGCTGCTTCCACCGCCTCGATCAGGCTTTGCATCAGCTTGAGCCCGACGCCCTGGCCCTTGGCCTCCGGCGCGATATAGACCGAATCCTCAACGATGAAGCGGTAGGCAGGGCGCGGCCGAAAGGCACCGGCATAGGCATAGCCGAGCACGGCACCGTTCTTTTCCGCCACCAGATAGGGAAAGCCGCCGGCCATCAAACTGTCGAACCGGACGCCCATCTCGGCGCGGCTGGGCGCCTCCAGCTCATAGCTTGCCGTGCCTTGAGTCACCGCGGCGGCATAGATTTCCGTGATCCGATCAAGGTCGGCCGCTGTCGCGAGACGAATCGTGACATTGCTCATTCTTAATGCGCACCCCTTTGTCTGCCTTCGATAACAGCAAAGGCCGGTACAAAAGAAAAGGGCGGCCGTTGGGCCGCCCTTTGGAACTCGATGGTCCAGTCAGAACATGATCTCGAAAAGCTGAAACCGATCTTCGGAAAAGATCCGATCCAGCTTAAAAAGCCTAGCGGCGGTCGCCCATGAACTGCAGCAGGAACATGAACAGGTTGATGAAGTCGAGGTAGAGCCTCAACGCGCCCATGATGGCTTTGCGGCCGGCGACATCCGAAGCATCGCCCTCGAAATACATCTCCTTGATGTTTTGCGTGTCATAGGCGGTGAGGCCGGCGAAGATCAGCACGCCGGCAGCCGACACGGCGAAGGACAGCGCCGATGAGTGCAGGAAGATGTTGATCACCGACGCGATGATAATGCCGAACACGCCCATGATCAGGAAAGAACCCATCGCCGTCAGGTCACGCTTGGTGGTGTAGCCGAACAGCGACAGCGCGCCGAAGGCCGCGGCCGTAGCGAAGAAGGTCTGCGAAATGCTGGCCGTGGTGTAGACCAGGAAGATCGACGACAGCGACAGGCCGACAAGGCCTGCATAGACCCAGAAGGTAGTCTGCGCCGCCGAAACGCTCATCGACTGAACGCGGAACGACAGGAACATCACCGCCGCGAGCGGGGCAAAGATCACGACCCATTTCAGTGGCGAGCCGAAGATCGCATAGCCGAAGGAGGTCAGCATTTCGCCGCTTGACAGCGTCGCGACAGCCGAAGCCGGATCGGTGGTGGTGGCCAACATGATCGTGCCGACAGCGGCAAGACCGGTGATGAGGAGGCCAAGCCCCATCAGATTGTAGACCTTGATCATGTAAGCGCGCAGGCCCTGATCGATGTCAGCACCGACACCGACGCCGGGCACGGCGCGCGTCTGGTAGTTGCGAATGGGATCAGCCATTGAAGTCCTCTATTGCTTCTGCCCCGTCCGGTGTCAGGCCCTTTCAGACCCAGGCGCCGCTGGCAGGGCTCCAGCATGCCTGTCGCGAAATATGATGGTTATTCGCGTCAAGAACAAGACCGTAACCGGATGTAACGGTTCGTGAGACAACGAAGCGTCGATTTTCCGGCTTCCCAGACGGAATTCTTACCAAGATTTAATCCGGGACGGCCGTTTCGTGCCCGAGATCACAGGTTGCGCAGCACCGGTGCTGCCTTGTGGCCGAGCACCCGCCAGGTGCCGGCGAGACCAATGCCGACCGTGATCACCAGCGAGAACAGAATGGTTGCCACCGCCACCTCGGGCAGGAAATGCGACGGCAATGTCATGATGCGCGCGACGACGAACCAGGCCGCGGCACTGCCTGCGGCCAAGGCGAAGATCGCGGTGGCGAGCCCGATCAGCATGTATTCGAGGGAGAAGGCCGATATCAAAGTCCTGCGTGTCGCGCCAAGCGTCTTCAGCACCACCGCGTCATGAATGCGCGCCCGGTTGCCGGCGGCAAGCGCGCCGGCCAGCACCAGCACCGACGCGATCAGCGCCACGCCGGCGGCCGCCCGGATCGCCGTGCCGAGCTGCCCGACCAGCCGGTTGACGACATCGAGCGCATCCTTGACCCGCACCGTCGTCACCGCCGGGAAGGCGCGGGTGACGGCATTGAGGATGCGGGCGTCGTCGGCCGCGGAGGCATTCTTTTCGGTCAGCGTCGCAATCCAGCCATGCGGCGCGCCCGCAAATGTGTTTGGCGAGAACACCATGACGAAATTGATGCCCATCGTTTCCCACTCGACCTCGCGGAAATTTGCGATCCTGGCCGTGACATTGCGGCCGAGCACATTGACGGTGATGGTGTCGCCGAGCTTCAGCCCGATCTCCTTGCCTTCCTGCGCCGAAAACGAGACCAGCGGCTCGCCGCTATAATTGTCCGGCCACCAGCTGCCTTCGGTCAGCGTCGCGTTTTGCGGCTGCCTGGCGTCGTAGGTCAGGCCACGATCTCCCTTCAGCACCCAGGCGCCTTGCGCCGGCACCTTCACCTTGTCGACATCGACGCCGTTCAGCGCCATCACCCGGCCGCGCAGCATCGGCACCTTGGCCAGCGTCCCCTGCGGCGCCTCCTTGCCGATCAGCGCCGAGAAGGAAGCGACATCGCTGCCCTGGATGTCGACGAAGAAGAAATTCGGCGCCCGTTCCGGCATACTGCCGGAGATCTGCCGCCTGAGATTGCCGTCGATCAGCGCCAGCGTCACCAGCAGCGTCAGCCCAAGTCCCAGCGACAGCACAACCGATGGCGTCAAGGCGCCGGGCCGATGGATGTTGCCGATGGCGAGCCGCAGCGCCACGAACCGCACACGCGGGCTCTTCCTGGCCGCCCATTGCACCAGCGCGCCGACAAGGCGCAGCACCAGGAAAGCGAAGATGGTGGCACCGACGAAGATCGAGGCGATACGCTGATCGTCCGAGGATAGAATTGCCAGTGCCGCCAGCAGCAGCGCAATGCCGAGTGCCGCCGCGACATAGACAGGTCGTGGAGAACCACGGCCTTCAAGCCCCATCTCACGAAACAGCGCGGTGGCCGGCACGTCGCGGGCGCGGCCGAGCGGCAGCAACGCGAAGGCCAGCGTCACCAGCAGACCGAACAGTGCCGCCATGCCGAGCGCGCCGGGATAGAAGCCGCCCTCCGCCGGCACCGGGATGACCTGATGAAGAGCAGCGCCGGCCACGAACGGCATCAGCGCGCCAAGCACCAGGCCAAGCAGGATGCCGAGCGCGGCGATAATCAGGATCTGCACCAGATAGACGGCAAAGACAAAGCCACCCGAAGCGCCCAGGCTCTTGAAGGTGGCGATGACGCCGCGCTTGCCGTCGAGATAGGCGCGCACCGCATTGGCGACCCCGACGCCACCGACCACCAGCGCCGTCAACCCGACCAGCGTCAGGAACTGCGAGAAGCGCTCGATGTTGGACGACAGCGCGGGAGCGGCGTTGCTGCGCGTGCGGATCGACCAGCCGGCCTCCGGAAAATCCCTGGCCGCCTGGTCCTGGATGGCCCTGAGCCGCGCCTCGTCGGCGTCCGCCGGCAGGCGGACCTTGTAGGCATTTTCGACCAGGCTGCCCGGCTGGATCAAACCGGTGGCCGCCAGCCCTTCGGTCGAGATCATCAGCCGCGGCGCAAAGCCGAAGCCGTCGGAGACGGCATCCGGTTCGGCGGCCAGCCTGGCACGCAGTTCGAAAGTGGCGGTGCCGAGCTTCAGCCGGTCGCCGATCCTGAGATGCAGCCGCTCGAACAAGACGTCAGGGGCCGCGGCGCCGAAGACGCCGAACTCTTCACCGAACAGTTCCTGCTTCGACAATTCCGGTTCGATGTCCAGCGCGCCGTAGAGCGGGTAGGCATCATCGACAGCCTTGGCCTCGACAAGCGCCTGGTCGGACCCGTCGGCGAGACGCGCCATCGAACGCATGCTGGCGGTTCTGGAAATCGCGCCCAGCCCGTCAAGAAAATTGCGTTCGGCCTTGCTGGCGTCACGCTGGTTGATCTGGAAGCGGAGATCGCCGCCAAGCAGCGTCTGGCCCTGATTGGCGACACCGGCGGTGATCGAACGCGCCACCGAGTTGACGCCGCCGATGGCCGCGACGCCGAGCGCGATGCAGGCGAGGAAGATGAGGAAGCCGGACAGGCCGCCTCGCATCTCGCGCAGCGAGAAGCGAACCGCGAGCCTCAGCGTCTGCGACAACGGCATCAAGCTGTCACCTTGGCGAGCGCCGGCGCTTCGATCCTGCCCGACCGCATCGAAACCTGGCGTGAACAACGCGCCGCAAGCGCCGGATCATGGGTGACCAGCACCAGCGTCATGCCGCGCTCGGCCGCCTTGGCAAACAATAGATCGGCGACTTGCCGCCCCGTCGCCTGGTCGAGGTTGCCGGTCGGCTCGTCAGCAATGAGAATGCGTGGCGACGGCGCCAGTGCGCGGGCTATCGCCACGCGCTGCTGCTCGCCGCCCGACAATTCGCCGGGATAGTGGGTGACGCGTTCGCTGAGGCCAACCGCCGCCAGCTCGCGCGCCGCAACCGAAAACGGATCGGCATGGCCGGCCAGCTCCAGCGGCACCGCGACATTTTCGAGCGCCGTCATGTTGGGAATGAGATGAAAGGATTGGAACACGATGCCAATGTTTCGGCCACGAAACGAAGCAATCTGGTCCTCGCTTTTGCCGTTGAGCAGCTCACCGGCAATTCGTACCGTACCCGAATCGACCCTTTCCAGGCCAGCCAGAACCATCAGCAATGTCGACTTGCCGGAGCCCGAGGGTCCGACGATGCCGGTCGCCTCGCAGGGCGCCACGTCGAGGCTGACGTCCTTCAGCACATGGACCAATGAGGCCCCCTCGCCAAGGGTTAGCGATACGTTTTTTAGCCCAATGACGGCTTCTGTCAAAATGAAAGCGTCCTATATGCGAGGATGAGGGTTCTGCTTGCCGGAAGCCGTCGCCGGAAAAATTCCTTGCTCATATGGGGCCTACCGCATGTCTTTCAAACGCAGGATTGCCGCAGGCCTCGTCGTTTTCCTCGCCATTTGCGGCGCCATGTCGTCGGCGCGTGCCGAGCCGTTCAAGATCGTCGGCTTCGGTGACAGCTTGATGGCGGGCTTCGGCCTTGGGCCAGGCCAGGGCTTTACCGACAGGCTGCAGGCAGCGCTTGGCGCCAAAGGCCATGATGTGACCGTCGCCAATGCCGGCGTCTCCGGCGACACGACGAGCGGCGGCCTGGCGCGGCTCGACTGGTCGGTGCCGGATGGCACGCAATTGGTCATCCTCGAACTCGGCGCCAACGACATGCTGCGCGGCGTTTCGCCCGACATCACCAGGAAGAACCTGGACGAGATGCTGGGCAGGCTGAAAGAACGCAAGATCGCCGTGCTTCTGGCCGGCATGCGCGCCGCGCCCAATCTCGGCGCGGACTACCAGAGCGCCTTCGATGCCATATTTCCGGGCCTAGCCGACAAATACGACGTTGCGTTCTACCCGTTCTTTCTCGACGGCGTTGCCGGCCAGCCCGGCATGCAGCTCGAGGACGGCCTGCATCCGAGCGCGCAAGGCGTCGACCAGATGGTAGAACGTATCCTGCCGGCGGTCGAGAAGGCCATCGCGGCGGTGCCGGGCAGCTCATAAGGTGGGACTGGAGCTCTTTCCGTTAGGGAAGCTTTTTAACAGGGACTGTGACCAACAAACCTCTTGCCCCGTTTGACTATCGATGATTCGCTAGAGGTGACAGTTCGATTCGAGGAAGGGAGGCTCTTCATGCCGCGTCTTTTCACCGCCCTCGAAATACCGCGTGACGCTGCCCTTTCGCTGTCCCTGCTGCGGGGCGGCCTGCCCGGCGCCCGCTGGATCGATGTCGAGAACTACCATCTGACACTGCGCTTCATCGGCGATGTACCTGGTCACGTCGCCGACGAGATCGCCAACGCGCTCGACCGCGTCCACCGCCCTTCCTTTTCGCTGGCCCTGTCCGGCGTTGGTGCCTTCGGCCAGAAAAAGCCGCATGCCGTTTGGGCCGGCGTTTCCACCTCGCCCGATCTTGCCGCCCTTCAGGGCGAAATCGACCGCATCTGCCAGCGGCTCGGTATCCCAGCCGACCCCCGCAAGTTCATGCCGCATGTCACACTTGCAAGGCTGCGCAATTCGACCCCGCTGGGCGTCGCCCAATATCTGTCGGCGCGCGGCAATTTCTTGACGCTGCCGTTTCGTATCGGTCGCTTCGTATTGATGTCGTCGCGCGATTCGGTCGGGGGCGGCCCCTACATCGTCGAGGAAGCTTGGCCGCTGTCGGGCACAGATGCCCGCGCCTCCAGCCTTGTCGCCAGCGCTTCCGATGCCTCGCGGATCATGCGGTAGACCGAAGCGAAAGCTTCCGCCCCGTCATAATAGGGATCCGGCACATCACGTGCCTTGCCGTCTGCGAATTCAAGGAACAGTTGCACCCGGTCGCGCATGGCTGCTGGCGCCAACGCTTTCAGGTCGGCGACATTCGACCGGTCCATGCCGAGAATCAGGTCGAAGTGGGAGAAATCCTCCGGCGTAACCTTGCGCGCCCTCTGTCGGGAAATGTCGACACCGTGACGCGCCGCAATCGCGATCGAGCGTGGATCGGGCGCCGCGCCGGCTTCCCAGCTGCTGGTGGCGGCTGAATCGAGCAGGATATTCCTGCCCAACCCACGCTCCGCCAGCACGGCACGAAAGACGCCCTCCGCCAGTGGCGACCGGCAGATGTTGCCGAGGCAGACGAAAAGAATGGAATTTATGGGCTTTGCGCTCATCGATCCGACACTATGGTAGGGACTCCAGAGACGGTTTCGAAACTCGCCAGGGTTCCAGACAGTCTTTCAGCCGAAATAACACGGGAAGCTGACATGACGAGAGAAAAACTGGGCAAGGACGCAATCGCCGCCGCGTTGGTCGGGCTCGAAGGCTGGGCACCGGCTGCGGATGGTGCCTCCATCAAGCGCACGTTCACCTTCGCGAATTTCTCCGAGGCTTTCGCCTTCATGACCCGCGTTGCGCTCGCCGCCGAGAAGATGGACCATCATCCCGACTGGTCGAATGTCTACAAGACCGTCGACGTGACGCTCAACACCCACGATGCCGGCGGTGTGACCGCGCTCGATATCGATCTGGCCAAGAAGATGAACCGCTTTGCCGGTTAGGGAGGTCCAAACGTGCGCAACCCCAGCTTCGTCATCCACGGGCGAAGCAACGAGCGAAGCGACGCGGCGCAGACCCTAGAATGACGACGGGAGGGGCGTTTCCGCCAATCTCCAAAGAGGCGATTGCCAGCCTGACGAGCGCCTTTGTAGGCCGGCATCCCCCTGAACCGTTGGTCCGCGCGGCAAACGCCGATTCCGATTTTCGGGTCGAGGAATGGGCCGGTATCTTGCAGTAGGGGTCGCCTTTCACCACATTTCGCCTCGCCGACATGTGCCGGGTTGCGCATGAGTCCTGCTAGGAGACACTGATGGCGCGACAATCCGGTTTTGATTTCTTCGGCTTTGGCGGCAAGCTCGCCGACGAGAATGAAGTGCGCGAGAAATTCTGGCGGACAGCCAAGAAGGCCGCGCGGCAGATCCCGTTCATGGAAGAGGTCGTCGCCTCCTATTACTGCGCCATGGACAAGAACACGCCGCTGCGCGCCAAGGGCATTCTGCTGGCCGCGCTCGGCTATTTCGTGCTGCCGGTGGATGTCATCCCCGACTTCATCCTCGGGCTTGGTTTCACCGATGACATCGCCGTGCTCACCGCCGCGATCACCGCTGTCAGCGCCCACATCACCCCTGCGCACCGGCAGGCTGCCAAGGACGCCATCGCCGACAAGGGCTGAACAGGCGCACGAAAGCGCCATTTAGGCCGGTTTCGGCGGCGGCATGAAAGTCAAACTCTTGCCGCTTTCGTGGCCTCCAAGTCGCCAAAGGGACGTCGCGCCACTCGCTCGCAAGGCGGCGGCGCGGGAATGGCGGCGGTTTCCTCGGGGTGGGATTCCTTTCTCAAAGGAAATTCACTGTTTGGTAACCCAGATTAAATCAAAATGAAGCGACGGGCAGGACGCCGAGCCGGCCTGCCGCCGCACCTTTGGAATACGGGAAAAACGATGCGCGGATTGATTGCTATAGTTTCGAGCCTGGTCCTGGTCGCCGCGGCAGCGCCGGCACTGGCTCAGTCGGCGACCAAGATCGGCCAGCACAATGCCTGGGGCACCTACAGCTACCAGGCATCGGGCGGCAAGGTCTGCTATGTCCTGACCGTGCCGACCGACAAGCAGCCGCCGACGCTCGACCATGGCGACATGTTCTTCTTCGTCAGCCAGCGGCCCGGCCAGCAAGTGTCCTACGAGCCGCAATTCATCGCCGGCTACAATTTCCAGGAAGGCTCCAAGGCCACCGTCACCATCGACAAGAAGTCGTTCTCGATGTTCACGCGCGGCAAGTCGGCCTGGGTCGAGAACGCCGCCGAGGAGCCGGTGCTGATCGCCGCCATGAAGACCGGCACCGATATGAAGGTGACGGCGAAGTCCGGCCGCGGCAACCCGACCTCCTATGTCTTCTCGCTGAAGGGCATTTCGGCTGCGCTGACGTCGATCGCCAAGTGCAAATAGGCTGGCGCCCACCCCGATAGCCTATGGCGCAATAGCGAAGACCGGCTCCCCGAGGCCGGACATCAGCGCTTTAGATCAAAGGCCCGGCGGGGGATTTGGACCCCGCATCGGAATGACCCGCCGGCGTGTGCCGGCGGGTCTCGATCTTGACGGGTTCAGTCTTACATGGCCATTTTTTCACATTCGGCCTGAGCCTTTTTGGTCGACGTATCGATCATATACGCTTTGCCCTTGGCATCGGTCATCATCATCATGCAGTGCTTGATCGGCTTTGCCATCTTCATCATCTCGGCCGCCATCTTCGCATCCGGCTTCATGGTGCCCATGTGCCCATCCGGCATGATCGCCGTCACCTCTCCGCTCTTCATCATGGTCATTGTGCCCATCGCGTCTTCGGCAAATGCCTGCGAGGCGGAAAGGCCGACGAGGCCGGCAATGAGGGCTAGCTTGATAGAGTTCATTCTGCGTACTCCCATTTTGTAGAGGCAAAGTTGCCCCATTCAGATTTCGAAGGCGCGATGGGAATCGTTACGCAAACACGATCATGTGATCGTTTCCTTGCAGCGGGAGGACAGGGCAAGGTTGCCAGATAGCCGCAGCGGGCCTTCGACCTGCATCCATGGGTTTGGACTCCCACCGCATGACTCTGCCCCCAACCTGTGCTATGCGCCGCGCTTCATGCCGGCACGATAAGTGAAATCGGCCGCAAACCGCTTATATCTGTGCAACCATGACCCTTTCATTCGATCTCACCACCGAAGGCGCCCGTGACGCGTTGCGTGCCCGTGCGGCACTGCCCGAAAAACAGTCGCTGATCGGCCTGACGCGCACTGAGCTCGGCGAGGCGCTTGTCACTTCGGGAACCGTGCCGGAGCGCCAGGCCAGGATGCGGGCCCAGCAGCTCTGGCACTGGATGTATGTGCGCGGTGTCTCCGACTTCGCCGGCATGTTCAACATCTCCAAGGATTTGCGCGCCGAACTGGACAAGCACTTCACCATCGCCAGGCCCGAGATCGTCGAGGAACAGATTTCTTCGGACGGCACGCGCAAATGGCTGTTCCGCTTTCCGCCGCGCGGCGCCGGCCGGCCGGTCGAGATCGAGACCGTCTATATTCCCGAGGAAGGCCGCGGCACGCTCTGCATCTCCTCGCAGGTCGGCTGCACGCTGACCTGCTCGTTCTGCCATACCGGCACGCAGAAGCTGGTGCGCAATCTGACGGCTGAGGAAATCCTTGCGCAGTTACTCACAGCGCGCGACCGGCTCGGCGATTTTCCCGACCGCGACACGCCCGACGGCGCCATCGTGCCGGCCGAGGGCCGCAAAGTCTCCAACGTCGTGATGATGGGCATGGGCGAGCCGCTCTACAATTTCGAGGCGGTGAAGAAGGCCCTGCTGATCGCCTCCGACGGCGATGGCCTGTCGCTGTCCAAACGGCGCATCACGCTGTCGACTTCCGGCGTCGTGCCGGAAATTTTCCGCACCGGCGAGGAGATCGGCGTCATGCTGGCGATCTCGCTGCACGCCACCAATGACGATCTGCGCGACCTGCTGGTGCCGATCAACAAGAAGTATCCGCTGAAGGACCTGATCGCCGCCTGCCGCGCCTATCCCGGCCTGTCCAACGCCAAGCGCATCACCTTCGAATATGTGATGCTGAAGGACGTCAACGATTCCATCGAGGACGCAAAAGGCCTGATCAAGCTGCTCAAGGGTATTCCGGCCAAGATCAACCTGATCCCGTTCAACCCGTGGCCGGGCACCAACTACCAGTGCTCGGACTGGGAGACGATCGAGAAATTCGCCGACTACATCAACAATGCCGGCTATGCCTCGCCGATCCGCACGCCGCGCGGCCGCGACATCCTCGCCGCCTGCGGCCAGCTCAAGTCGGACTCCGAACGCATGCGCAAAGTCGACCGACTGGCGCTGGAGGCCATGATGATCGCGGGGCACGGCGAGGCGTGAGCCGCCGTCTCGCCTGGCTGAAGCGCCTCGCCACGATGGCAGTCGGCTATTTCGCCGCTGTGCTGACCTCGATCCTGGTCCCCGTGCTGCTGATCGCTCTTCTGGAAGGTATAGAAGACGGCAACTGGTCCATCATCTTCGCCTTCGACTGGCTGGGTTCTTTCCCGCTCGCGGTGTTGACCGTGATGGTCGCAGCGCTGCTGATCGTCGGCCCCGCGCTCTTTGTCGCCGAACGGCTGTCGCTTCGGGGCTGGTTCTACTTCGCCGCTACGGGTGCGATCACGTCGATCGCCTTTGGCGTATCCATGCCGCGCTCGGCCGGCAGCTTTGTCTTCAATCCGGGTTTTCTCGGGTTTCTGGCCACAGCCGGCATTGCCGCCGGGTCGGTCTACTGGCTTCTGGCCGGGCGCAAGTCCGGCATGCCCAGGGATTCAGGCCGAGATTGGGGCCGGGATTTGGGATGACCCGTCTCCTCGGCTATCTCCTCCGTTTCGCCGCGATCCTGTTCGGCTATGCCGTCGCCTCGCTGGCGGCGAGCGCGTTCCTCAACGTCCTGTTCCTGGCATCTTTGGGTTACACGCCGGAGCACGCTCAGCCGACGGCGACGGCTTCGCTGTATTTCTCAATTCCCTTCGTCGCCCTGTTCGTCGCCTATTTCGCCCTGATGCCGGCTTGCGTCGTCATCCTGGTCGCCGAAATCCTCGGCCGGCGCGACTGGCTGTTCTATGCGCTGGCGGGCGCCGTGGTTGCGGCCGTATTCCTCGGCCTTGTAGACCACAGCGGCGACACCACCTTCGCCTTTACCCACACCAGCGCCATCATGGCGGTGATTGGCGGCGGCATGGTCGGCGGCATCTTCTATTGGCTCAGCGCAGGGCGCTGGGCCGGAAGCTGGTGGAAGGACGAGAACGCCCCTACTTCGCCTGGGCCGTCAGGATCTTGAGCGCAAAGGCGGAGAACACGCCGGCAAAGAGATAATCGACCACTCGCGTCACGCGCGGGCTGGCCTTCATCGCCGCCGAGAACTTTTCCGCCGCCAGCACCATCGGCACGGTCACCGGGATCGCCAGCACGATGAACATCGTGCCCAGGAAAAACAGCTTTCCCGGCGCGTTCGGGTCATGCGCGGAGACGAACTGCGGCAGGAAGGTCATGAAGAACAGGATGATCTTCGGGTTGAGCAGATTGACGCCAAGACCCGCGGCCCAGCTGCGCAACAGCGAAATCTCGGGGCCTGTCTTCTTCTCCGGCGAAAAGGCCGAGCCCCTGGTGACCGCCTGCCAGGCCAGGAAGACGAGATAGCCGGCGCCAAAGATCTTCAGCACGAAGAAGGCCATCGGCGAAGCGACGATCAGCGCCGAGACGCCGACTACCACCAGCGTGGTGTGGATCAGCGTGCCGCACAGCGCACCGGCCATCGAGGCAAAGCCGGTGGCGCGCCCCTGGCTCAGCGTCCGCGAGACGAACAAGGTCATGTCCGGCCCCGGCGTGATCGCCAGGATGACGGTGGCGATGGCAAACTGGATCAGCGTGGCGGTGTCTGGAATGAACGACATGGTTGGCCCTTTGGCAAGAACATGCATGCCTATAGAGGATGCAGCCCCTCACAGCCAGCGGCTGGGCGGCAAAGGGCTGATCCAGCGCTTCTCAATCGGCTGTCCTGATGCGACCTTGTTTCGCCGCACGCCCTTCATCTCTTGCGCAGCCCGGAAACTGCGTGATACCTCGCCCGCCAGGAACTCAGTCGCGGAACCGCCAAATGTCAAAAGCCAAAGACGTCAAGAAAGTCGTGCTCGCCTATTCCGGCGGCCTCGACACATCCATCATCCTGAAATGGCTGCAGACCGAACTCGGCGCCGAGGTCGTGACCTTCACCGCCGATCTCGGCCAGGGCGGCGAACTCGAGCCGGCCCGCCGCAAGGCCGAGATGATGGGCATCAAGGACATTCGCGTCGTCGACGTGCGCGAGGAGTTCGTCTCGGACTTCGTCTTTCCGATGTTCCGCGCCAACACCGTCTATGAAGGCACCTATCTGCTCGGAACCTCGATAGCGCGGCCGCTGATCTCCAAGCATCTGGTCGAGATCGCCAGGGAGACAGGCGCCGACGCGATTGCGCACGGCGCCACCGGCAAGGGTAACGACCAGGTTCGCTTCGAACTCTCGGCCTATGCGCTCAACCCCGACATCAAGGTCATCGCGCCGTGGCGCGACTGGTCGTTCAAGTCGCGCACCGACCTGATCAATTTCGCCGAACAGCACCAGATCCCGGTGCCCAAGGACAAGAAGGGCGACGCCCCGTTCTCGGTCGATGCCAATCTCCTGCACTCCTCTTCCGAGGGCAAGGTGCTGGAAGACCCATGGACCGAGCCGCCGGAATTTGTCCACCAGCGCACCGTTTCGCCGATGGATGCGCCGGACAAGGTCACCGAGATCGAGATCGAGTTCCTCAAGGGCGATCCGATCGCACTCAACGGCAAGAAGCTGTCGCCGGCAACCATGCTGGCAGCCCTCAACGATCTCGGCCGCGACAACGGTATCGGCCGGCTCGACCTCGTCGAAAACCGCTTCGTCGGCATGAAGTCGCGCGGTGTCTACGAAACGCCCGGCGGCACCATCCTTATATCAGCGCACCGCGCTATCGAGTCGATCACGCTCGACCGCGGTGCCGCCCACCTCAAGGACGAGTTCATGCCGCGCTACGCCGAGCTGATCTACAACGGCTTCTGGTTCGCACCCGAGCGGCTGATGCTGCAGGCGATGATCGACAAGAGCCAGGAAGACGTCGAAGGCACCGTGCGGCTGAAGCTCTACAAGGGCAACGTCATGATCACCGGCCGCAAGTCCAGGAAGACGCTCTATTCCGATGCGCTGGTCACTTTCGAGGACGACCGTGGCGCCTACGACCAGAAGGACGCCGCCGGCTTCATCCGCCTCAACGCGCTGCGGCTCAGGACGCTCGCGGCGCGCAACCGCAAGGGGTGACCTTCAACCTGCCGCCTCGAGCAAACCCGGCGTCCCTGCCGGGCCCGATTGTCGGCAAGGCGCTGCCCCTCGTCGCCTTGCCGCGCACTTCTCCTGTATAGCGACGGGTTCAAACTGAAGTGATTGCCGCAGGAGGCCCGGCGCATGGCCGGGCCTCTTGTCGAAGATGCCAGTTCTCAGTCGCCGTCTATCGCCGTGGCGATGCGGGCGATGGCCTGCTGATAGACGCTCGCGGAATTCCAGCCGGCGATCGCGCCGATATTCGACTGCGCACTGGCTCCGGCCCGCCAGCCATGACCCTTGAGGAAGTTGGCGGTGGACGCCAACGCGGTGGCCTTGTCGCGCAGGTTTCCGCCGCCGACACCGTACTTCAAGACATTTCCAGGCAGGAACTGCGTGTGGCCAATCTCGCCATGGGCAGCGCCGACCGACGAGGCTGTCAACGCCCCACGATCAACCAGCTTCAGGGCTGCAATGGCATGCGGGTAAAAGAATTCCGGGCGGCGGCAATCATAGGCAAGCGTCAAAATTGCCGAGACCGTATTCTGGTTGCCCATGGCGGAGCCGAAGCCGGTCTCCATGCCCCAAATGGCGAGCAACACACCCGGCGACACGCCGTAGTTCGCCTCGATCTTGTCGAACAGCGCCGCGTTCGCCTTCTTCAGTGCGCGGCCCTTGGAAATGATCGCGGACCCGCCACGGCGTTTCATGAAATCGTCCACCGAGCCGCTGAAGGCCTTGTGGATGCCCCGGTCGACTGAGATCGTCTTTGTTGCGTAGGTCGCGCCGGCCAGGGCGGCCAGACCCCTGGCTCCCACACCTTCGGACTTGGCCTGCGCAGCGAACTCCGGCTTCCAAGCCTCGAAGCCGGCGCCGGTCTTGCCGCAGCTGGCTCCCGCCTGCGCGCCCGTTGCCAGCGCAAGCACCGACACCACGGCTGCTGCAAACATCTTTCCCTTGGCAAGAAATGCCATGTTGTTCTCCTGGTTGCCTGAATCACGTCCCAATTGCGAACTTGCCAGCGAAACACGACCTTGTCACTGTCGCCGCTGCATTGCTGGCGAATGCCGTGGAATTTGCCTACGATCAAGTGATTATTGTGGCAAGCGGCCCCAAAAGAAGGCGTCGATATCGTGATCATCGGCGCCGGCTCGGTGGGTATTAACACAGCCAGGGCCATGCTGGCGGCGGGCATCTTGCGGCGAATAGCCTCGATATATGGAACGCCGGTGGGCGGTCCGCGTTGGGCACCTGCCGCCCTGAATATGCTGGCTCTGAAGGTTAGAGACCGACATGAAACTCTTCGACTGTCCGCATTGCGGCCATCGCCTCTATTTCGAGAACGCCCAGTGCCTGAACTGCGGCAGTCTCGTGCTCTACGATCCGGAGCACGCCCGTTTTGCGCTGTCGGATCTCGACGGCGTCTTCCAGTGCACCAATGCCGACGAATGCGCCTGCAACTGGATGGCCGAGCGCGGACAGGGTTTTTGCCGCGCCTGCGTACTGAACCAATTGATCCCTGATCTTTCCGTCGACGGCAACCGCCGCCGCTGGATCCGCGTCGAGGCGGCGAAGAAGCGTGCCATTTATTCGCTGCTGGCCTTCGGACTGCCGGTTGCGCCCAAGCTGAGCCCTGCCGACGAGGTCGGGCTGGCCTTCGACTTTCTCGCCGATCCGATCGGCGGCGGGCCCGGCGGCGAGCGCATCCTGACCGGCCACGACAATGGCCTGATCACGCTCAACGTCGCCGAGGCGGATTCAGCCGAGCGCGAGAAGCGGCGCGTCGAGATGGGCGAGAACTATCGCACCTTGCTCGGCCATTTCCGTCACGAACTTGGCCATTACTACTGGGACCGCCTGATCCGCGACGATCCGCGGAGGCTGGAAGCGTTCCGGGCGCTGTTTGGCGATGAGCGCCCCGACTACGAACAGGCGTTGAAGTCGTATTATGCCAATGGCGCCGCGCCCGACTGGCAGCAAGGCCATATCTCGGCCTATGCCACCTCGCACCCATGGGAGGATTGGGCCGAGACATGGGCCCACCATCTGCATATCACCGACACGCTGGAGATGGTCCACGCGCTGAACTTCCCGCTCGGCCGGCTGGAGACGGTGGAAGCCAACGATTTGCCGCGGGGCGATATCGGCGGCGAGCTGCAAGCGGCACCTTCGGAGCCGGCGACCGCGCCCGAGCCTTTCGAAAAGATCCTCGCCCGCTGGCTGGTGCTGTCTGAAGCTTCCAATTCGATCAACCGCTGCATGGGCCTGCCCGATCTCTACCCTTTCGTCATTTCGGACATGACGGCACGGAAACTGGTCTTCGTTCACGAACTTCTGACCGATTTGCCGAAAGAAAAGGGAACAAATCGTGAGTTGGCGCAGGCCTTTTAGCGGGAACGCATGCGCCGCTGATCCGTTTTCGCAGGCGAGGGACCATGAAACGGAGAAAAGCCATGAAATCCCTACTGTTTCCGGCGGTCGCCGGAATGCTGACCGTGATGTCGGGCACCGCGTTTGCCGACACCGCCGTCTCCGCGGTTACCGATCTCAACGTCCGCGCCGGGCCCGGCCCGCAATATCCTGTCATTGGCGTGCTTGCCGCCGGCCAGTCGGCGACGCTCAATGGCTGCATCGAAAACAGCAAATGGTGCACCATCGCCGAGGCCGGCGGCCAGGGCTGGGTTTATTCCGACTATGTGACGACTAATTCCGGCGGCAGCCGCGTGGTACTGACGCAACGCCGTTCCAGCGTTGCCGTCGTCTCGCCCCCGGACGACATTGGCGACTATTCGACCGATTATACCGGCGCGATCATTGCCAGCGATCCGGTCGTGGATGAATTTCCCCCGCCTCCCGCCGAGGTTCGGACCTATGTCGACACACATCGCCTCGATCCAGTCTATCTTGAAGGCGAGGTGGTGACCGGTGCGATCTTGCCGGACACCGTCGAGCTGCGCGAAATCCCGAACTACGACTATCGCTACGTCTACGTGAACGGCCAGCGGGCGCTGATCGACCCGCAGACGCGGCGCATCATGTACGTGGTACGCTGACAGAGAATTGCATAGGCGGCCGCAACCTTGGCGGTCGCCTGACTGCCAGGCAGAGCAGTGCTGCCACGCGGGACATCTATGGACATGTTGCGATCTCCGAGACGCGAATGCTTCTCTTGCGAAAACGATTCCGATTTTCTCGGCCCCCGGCTAGAGCAATTCCAGGAAGTATGACGCGGTTTTCCGTCCGGAATTGCGTCAAAACATAGAGTTAGAGCGGTTCGCCGTTTTCGTGAAACGGTGAAATGCTCTAGATCAACAGGCAATGAATTCGGCGAGGAACCAGCGTGACGATCGATTCGGCCGCCTTCGAACGCTATCGGCGCTCACCCAACACCAGGACGACCTTGCCGCGCCTGTTCCTGGGAACCGCGATAATCATCCTGTTCTGGGCCGCAACGACGATGGCCGTGCTGTTCGGCGGCATCTATGCGTTCTTTGCCTGGCAGGCCGGTGCGGCGACGCCATCCGGCGTGCATGGGTTTCTCTCCTCGCCCCTCGGCATCCTCACCGCGCTTGCGTCGTTTGCCGGCATCTGGATCGGCCTGTGGATCGCCATGCGCTGGGTCCACCGCGAGAAGCTCTCGGCGCTGCTCGGCGTCAGCCGCCGCGTGTCGCGATCGGACTTTCTCAAGGGGTTGATTGCGGTGCTGATCACCTCTCTTGTCTCCGAGATCCTGCTCTATCTCTTGCAGCCCGAGATCGCGCGCGGTCCGATCAGCCTGTCATCCTGGCTGCTGTTTGCAATGCCGATCGTCGCGCTCACCTGGCTGCAGACATCTTCGGAAGAGATGCTGTTCCGCGGCTATCTGCTGCGGGGCCTGGCCAACCGGTTCAGCAGCCCGTACATCTGGGCGCTGCTGCCGGCCCTGCTGTTCACCGCGCTGCATTGGAGCCCCAGCTCATCCGCCGCCATCAACGCCTGCGTTCTCGCCTCGATCGCCGCTTTCGCGCTGCTGCTGACCGTTGTCGTCTATGCCACCGGCAATCTCGGCGCCGCCCTCGGTGCTCATCTCGGCAACAATCTGACCGGCTTCCTGCTGATCTCGCATCAGGAGAGCTACAATTCCTTCGCCCTGTTCAACGCCAAGCCGCTCGAAGGGCCGGGCTGGACGACAGCTGATGCAGTGCTCATCGCCTTCATCGGAATCGGCTGCAGCCTGCTGACGATCGTGCTGCTTTTGCATCCGCGCTCGCCGCTCAGGGTTGCCGCCGAGCTTCCGGATAGAGCAAGCTCGGCCTGATTGCAGCCCGGGGTACAACGCGAAACTGCGCTTGTCTTGACTCTGGCGCCGATTTCCTGTCTACACTCCCGAATTCCGCGACGAGTATCCCTCCGAGCAAGCCGACCAGGACGCCGAAACCTCTTCGAGGTGAAGTGCTGTAAATCGATCCTGGAGGCCAACACCCGGCAGCGCTGAGCGCCCCCGGGTGCGTTTTGGTTTTGGCTTTTGCTCGCCACGAGACTTGGACACTTGGCGCGAACGCATTACCTCTCGGGCACCGCTTGCCTGGGAAAAGGAAAAAGAATGTTTGAATCGCTTCAGGAGCGTCTTGGCTCCATCCTGAACGGCCTCACCGGCCGCGGTGCCCTGTCCGAGGCGGATGTCTCGGCAGCACTGCGCGAGGTGCGCCGTGCGCTGCTCGAGGCAGACGTGGCGCTGGAAGTGGTGCGCTCGTTCACCGACAAGGTGCGCGAGAAGGCCGTCGGCGCCGCCGTTGTGAAATCGATCAAGCCCGGCCAGATGGTCGTCAAGATCGTCCATGACGAGCTGGTCGACATGCTCGGCGCCGAGGGCGTCGCCGTCGATCTCAATGCACCGGCACCGGTCGTCATCATGATGGTCGGCCTGCAGGGTTCCGGCAAGACGACCACTTCGGCCAAGATCGCCAAGCGCCTTTCCGAGCGTCAGAACAAGAAGGTCCTGATGGCCTCGCTCGACACCCGGCGGCCTGCCGCGCAGGAGCAGCTTCGTCAGCTCGGCGAACAGGTCAAGGTCGCCACGCTGCCGATCATCGACGGCCAGTCGCCGGTCGACATCGCGCGCCGCGCCGTGCAGGCGGCCAAGCTCGGCGGCCACGACGTCGTCATCCTCGACACTGCCGGCCGCACCCATATCGACGAGCCGCTGATGGTCGAGATGGCCGACATCAAGAAGGTGTCGAGCCCGCACGAGATCCTGCTGGTCGCCGACTCGCTGACCGGCCAGGACGCCGTCAATCTGGCCAAGAGCTTCGACCAACGCGTCGGCATCACCGGCCTGGTGCTGACCCGCATGGATGGCGACGGTCGCGGCGGCGCGGCACTTTCGATGCGCGCCGTCACCGGCAAGCCGATCAAGCTGATCGGCACCGGCGAAAAGATGGACGGGCTGGAGGAATTCCACCCCAAGCGCATAGCCGACCGCATTCTCGGCATGGGCGACATTGTCTCGCTCGTCGAGAAGGCCGCCGAAAACATCGATGCCGAACAGGCGGCGGCGATGGCCAAGAAGATGCAGTCGGGCAAGTTCGACCTGAACGACCTCGCCAGCCAGCTTCAGCAGATGTCGAAGATGGGTGGCATGGGCGGCATCATGGGCATGATGCCCGGCATGGGCAAGATGAAGGACCAGATGGCTGCCGCCGGTCTCGACGACAAGATGTTCGGCCGCCAGCTCGCCATCATCTCGTCGATGACCAAGGCCGAGCGCGCCAACCCCGATTTGCTCAAGCATTCGCGCAAGAAGCGCATCGCCGCCGGTTCCGGCACCGACGCGGCCGAAATCAACAAGCTGCTCAAGATGCACCGCGGCATGGCCGACATGATGAAGGCGATGGGCGGCAAGGGCAAAGGCGGCGGCCTGATGCGCGGCATGATGGGTGGCCTCGCCTCCAAGATGGGCCTCGGCGGCATGATGCCGGGCGGCATGGGCGGCATGATGGGCGGCGGCATGCCGGACCTGTCGAAGATGGACCCCAAGCAGCTCGAGGCCTTGCAGAAGCAAGCGCAGGCATCCGGTCTTGGCGGCATGAAAGGGCTTCCCGGTGGTGGTGGTCTGCCCGGGCTGCCCGGCGGCATGAAACTTCCCGGTCTGCCCGGAATGGGCGGCGGGTTGCCTGGCCTCGGCAAGAAGAAGTGAGGACGTCATGAACGAAGAAAAGGACATGGCCGACGCACGCACCATCCTGGCCGACTATCGCGCCTCGATCGACAACATCGACGCGGCACTCATCCACATGCTGGCCGAGCGCTTCCGCTGCACCAAGGCGGTCGGCGTACTCAAAGCGACGCATGGCCTGCCGCCGGCCGACCCGGCGCGCGAGCAGCAGCAGATTGCCCGGCTTCGCCAGCTGGCGAAGGATGCCCATCTCGACCCGGATTTCGCGGAAAAATTCCTCAACTTCGTCGTCCGCGAAGTGATCCGCCACCATGAACAGATCGCCGCTTCGAACGGTGGCGAAACAAAGACCTCGCTGCCAACGGCGTGACGAAAACCAACTGAAACCCGATCAACGAACTGAGAATTTTTAGGAGAATAGAAATGCCCTTGAAGATCCGACTGGCCCGCGCTGGCTCAAAGAAGCGTCCTTACTATCACGTCGTCATCGCCGACGCCCGTTCGCCGCGTGACGGCCGGTTCATCGAGTCGATCGGCTCGTGGAACCCGCTGCTGCCCAAGGACGGCGAACGCGTCAAGGTCGACGCCGAACGCGTCAAGCATTGGCTGGCGCATGGCGCCCAGCCGACCGATCGCGTGCTGCGCTTCCTCGACGAGGCCGGACTCGTCAAGCGCGAAGCCCGCGCCAATCCGAAGAAGGCCGAGCCGGGCAAGAAGGCGCAGGAACGCGCTGCCCTTCTGAAGAAGGCGCAGGAAGACGCGGCAGCCGCTGCCGCGGCCGCCACTGCTGCACCGGCCGAGGCGGAAGCCGCCACCGCCGAATAAATATTGCCATATCGCATCCAGGAAAACGGCGGGCGAAGGCCCGCCGTTTTGCTATGTCGACATCACTTTGCGAACGCGGCCTATCAATATCCGCGTGGGCAGCGGTCGATGTAGACGCGGCCATAACGATCGCGGTAGCGGCATTCGCCCCGTTCGCTCGCCCGGCCGATCAACGCACCGGCAACAGCGCCGACAGCGCCGCCGACCACCGCGCCCTGAACCGGATTGTTGGCGACCGCCGCACCGACGGCAGCACCACCCAATCCGCCGACAGCCGCGCCCTTTTCCGTTTGCGAACAAGCGGCGAGCGGCACCAGCAAGGCCATCAAAAGCATCGTTTTCTTCATTGTCGTTCCTCTCCAGGTAGGAGCCGCCTCCTCCGCCGAGCAAATACCTAACTCGCAACTGGCCGATTTGATCCAAAGGAGATTGCCGGCGAAGGGCTAGCTTTCCAGCAGGCAGCGGAGCTTCGATTGCGGCCGGCCTTCCAATGTAAACGCCATGCGGGATATCGCTTATCGGCTGAGCCGGATCAGCGCGCGCACCCCGCGCAGTGTCGGAGTGGCTATCGTCACCCTTCGCGGGTGGATATTGAGGGACGTCGCGGCCCGTATCCATCGAGAGGAAAGAATGACCGGCGAAACCGATCTGAAGACACTGCTGGGATCGATGACGCCGGAACTGCTCGCCGGCACCTATGTCTTCGCCACGCTCGCGCCCGGCGTCGCGCAGCCGCGAGGCCTCGACCCGGTGATGGTGTTCCGCGAGCGCGAGGGAACGACGCTGATCGTGACCGAGGAGGCGGCCAGCGCAGCCGGCCTGACCGCTTCGTTCCGCTGCCGGATGCTGACGCTGAACATCCATTCGTCGCTGGAAGCCGTCGGCTTCCTCGCCGCCGTCACCACCCGCCTGGCCGCCGCCGGCATGGGCGTCAATCCTGTCTCAGCCTTCTACCACGACCATCTTTTCGTCCCCGCCGACCGGGCGGAGGAAGCGCTGGAGCTGTTGGTGAATTGGACAAGGGAAGGGGCGGCTGAACTTTGACAGCACCCCAAAAGTCGCGTAAATTACGTCAATAACGTAACTTACGCGATTTAGGATGGACCATGCGTGAAGTTCCCACCACCGAATTCACCCGTAATTTCGGGCGCTACCGGGAGATCGTGCAGCGTGAGCCGGTCGCCGTGATGAGTCACGGGAGGCCAACCGGCTATTTCGTTTCGGCTGTCGAGTATGAAGAGCTGCAGCACTACAAGAACCTAGCCCGGCAATCATTTGCGACCAAGGATCTGCAGCGCGAGGAAGTGGAAGCTATCGCCGGCGGCCGCATGTCATCGGAACACGATCATCTCAATGCCTTGATGAATCCCAAGTAAGGCATGCCGCTTCCCGACCCGCAACTCGGCCTCGTGATCTCCTACGCGTATTTGTGGCATCATGAGCAGCAAGCCGGACAGGATGAAGGGCGGAAAGATCGCCCTTGCGTGATCGTTCTCGCCGTCGAGCGCGGTGCCGACGGCCTGATCGTGACGGTGGTGCCAATCACGCATGTATCGCCAGCAGACCCATCGCTGGCGATCGAGCTGCCACCAGCCGTCAAAGGTCACTTGGGTCTGGACGGCGAGCGCTCATGGGTGATGCTCCACGAAGGCAATCGTTTTGTATGGCCAGGCTATGACCTACGTCCCGTACCACGCTCCACCGATCGCTACGACTACGGCCTGCTGCCGCCACGGCTGTTTTCGTTGATGGTGGAGCGCTTCAAGACGATCTGGGAAACCGGGCAAGGCCGTCAGGTGCCGCGCGACTGACCGTTACGGATGGCAACGCCGATCGGTCAGCGAAGGACATTTCGAAGAGCCCCGCTTGGCGCCGCATTCCGGCCAAAGGCCGAGCCCGCGACGGCGGGCCGCCGGTCTTCCGGCGCCCCCGCGGAGGGCCGCCGGGGCAGCGGCGATACGGCCCGTGAGCGAAACTGATGACCGTCAGGCAGCCTTCTTCTTCGGCTGGATCAGGCCGCGCTCGACCAAAAGCTCGGCAATCTGCACGGCGTTGAGCGCCGCGCCCTTGCGCAGATTGTCGGAGACGATCCACATCGACAGGCCGTTGTCGATGGTCGAATCCTCACGGATGCGCGAGATGAAGGTGGCGTCCTCGCCGGCCGATTCCAACGGCGTGATGTAGCCGCCATCCTCGCGCTTGTCCAAGACCTGGCAGCCCGGGGCCTCTCGAAGAATATCCCGCGCCTCGTCGGCGGTGATCGGCTTTTCGAACTCGATGTTGACCGCTTCCGAATGGCCGATGAACACCGGCACACGCACGCAGGTCGCCGTCAGCTTGATCTTGGGGTCGAGCATCTTCTTCGTCTCGGCCACCATCTTCCACTCTTCCTTGGTGAAACCATCGTCGAGGAAGACGTCGATGTGCGGGATGACGTTGAAGGCGATGCGCTTGGTGAACTTCTTGACGTCGACGGTGTCGGCGACGAACACGGCGCGCGTCTGCGTGAACAGCTCGTCCATGCCTTCCTTGCCGGCGCCCGACACCGACTGGTAGGTGGCGACGACGACGCGCTTGATGATAGCGAAGTCGTGCAGCGGCTTTAGCGCCACCACCAGCTGCGCCGTCGAGCAGTTCGGGTTGGCGATGATGTTCTTGCGCGTGAACAGCGAGATCGCGTCGGGGTTCACTTCCGGCACGATCAGCGGCACGTCCTGGTCGTAGCGGAAGGCCGACGAATTGTCGATGACGACGCAGCCCTGCTTGCCGATCTTCGGCGACCATTCCTTGGAGACGTTGCCGCCGGCCGACATGATGCAGATGTCGGTGTCGGAAAAATCATACTGGTCGAGCGACTTGACCTTCAGCGTGCGATCGCCGAACGACACTTCGGTGCCCTGGCTGCGCCGCGAGGCCAGCGCCACGACTTCGCTTACCGGAAAGCCGCGCTCTTCCAGTATGTTGAGCATTTCCCGGCCCACATTGCCCGTGGCACCGACGATCGCTACCTTGAAACTCATTAGAAATCTCCTGTCCCTCTCCGCTTGGCTTTTGGAGAAACCCGCTGGCCGATGCGGGTTCCGTCCCCCGGGCCGGACCCGGGAGAGGGTGGTTAGGCCAAGGGAGTCACACCGTTTTGGTGGTGGTTTTGGCCATAGTTTTGCTGGAACGGGAAGACGCGCCGACGCGCCCGGCCCAATGATGTGCATTGCGGCCAGGGAGGTCGAATGCAAGAAACGCCATCAAAAGGCCGCGCATCGAAACTATCCTGTTCGGTGCCGGCTTTTACGCGGTTTGCGTCAAGAGTCAATTGCCGAGCGACCTCGGTTTCCCGCGCACCCTGTACAATCGCGGCTGCGCGAAGTACGAACAGCCAAGATTGTTTTGGCTGGCGCTAGGTCGGCCCCGGCATGTGCTCCATGATGAGCGCAGACCCTAAATTCCGAAAGAGTGAGATGTCCAATTTCGTAGCACTTGTCCCAGCGCTTGCCAGGGCGCTGGAAAAACGCGGCTATTCCGAGCTGACCCCGGTACAGAAGGCGGTTGTTGCCCCCGAACTCGGCCAGGCCGATGCGCTGGTTTCCGCGCAGACCGGCTCCGGCAAGACGGTGGCCTTCGGCCTTGCCCTGGCGCCGACCTTGCTTGACGGCGCGGAGCGCTTTGGCCACGCCGCGGCACCGCTGGCGCTGGCCGTGGCGCCGACGCGCGAACTGGCGCTGCAGGTGACGCGCGAGCTTGAGTGGCTCTACGAGCTGACCGGCGCCACGGTGGCGTCCTGCGTCGGCGGCATGGACATGCGCTCGGAGAGGCGTGTGCTGGAGCGCGGCGCCCATATCGTCGTCGGCACGCCCGGCCGGCTGCGCGACCACATCACGCGGCACTCGCTCGACATGTCGGCGCTGAAGGCAGTGGTGCTCGACGAGGCCGACGAGATGCTCGATCTCGGCTTTCGCGAGGACCTCGAATTCATCCTCGACGCCGCACCGGCCGAGCGCCGCACGCTGATGTTCTCGGCCACCGTGCCGCGCTCCATCGCCACGCTCGCGCAAGGATATCAGCGCGATGCCGTGCGCATTTCAGCCGCCGGCGAGGAAAAGCAGCATCTCGACATCGAATACCGGGCGCTGAGCGTCGCCCAGCCCGACCGGGAAAATGCCATCATCAACGTGCTGCGTTTCTACGAGGCGAAAAACGCGCTGGTGTTTTGCAACACGCGCGCCGCCGTCAACCATCTGACCGCGCGCTTCAACAACCGCAATTTTTCGGTCGTGGCGCTGTCCGGCGAGCTCAGCCAGAACGAACGCAGCCATGCCTTGCAGGCGATGCGCGACGGCCGCGCAAAAGTCTGCATCGCCACCGACGTCGCGGCGCGCGGCATCGACCTGCCCAACCTCGAACTGGTCGTCCATGCCGACCTGCCGACCAATCCGGAAACGCTGCTGCACCGCAGCGGTCGCACCGGCCGCGCCGGGCGCAAGGGCGTCAGCGCGCTGATCGTGCCCAACAGTGCCCGCAAGCGCACCGAGCGGCTGTTGCAGAACGCCGGCCTCAAGGCGACATGGGCAAGCCCGCCTTCGGCCGACGACGTGATACGGCGCGACGACGAACGCATCATTGCCGATCCGGTCTTCGACGAATCGGTGAAGCAGGACGAGCGCGGTTTCATCGACGCGCTGCTCGCCAAACATGGCGCCGAACAGGTGGCCGCCGCTTTCGTGCGCCAGTGCCGCGCCAGCCGATCGGCGCCTGAGGACCTCATCGAAATCGCGCCGTTCACGCCATCGCGTGAAAGACCGGCGGGCGAAGGTTTCGCACGCCGCGACGAGGCACCCAGCCGCCGCGACGATTTCGGTGCCAGCGTCTGGTTCTCGCTGTCGATCGGGCGCCGGCAGAATGCCGAACCGCGTTGGTTGATCCCGATGCTGTGCCGCACCGGCAGCATAAGCAAGCGCGAGATCGGCGCCATCAAGATGCAACCGGATGAAACCTTCGTGCAGATCGCGGCGGACTGGGCCGACCGCTTCCTGGCGGCGATCGGTCCCGACCGCAAACTGCAAAACAACATCATTGTGAAGCGGTTGGACGGCACGCCCGATTTGTCGCGTGCCGGCTACCAGGCGCCAAGCCCCGACAAGAAACCGCATCGCGGCAAGGCGCCGTTCGATCCCAACGCGCCGAAGCGCAAGTTCGAAAAGCGCGCACCGGCTTCAGCCGATCAGCGCCCGGCAGCCGCGCACGAGACAAAGCCTTGGGCGAAGAAGCCGGGTAAGCCGAAGTTCGAAAACACCGGCGCGCCGAAGCACAAGAAGGCGAAGAAGCGGCCTTCATAAGATCGCAAGCAGCTTCATTTTCCGGCAGCGACGGCAGGCACTTCATGGTGCCGCTTGCCCATCGGCTCGGCCCTGTGCCACATCTTGATCGGGACGTGGCGAGAGGGGTGGCCTATGCGCGGCGAGGTGCTTCACTATGACGAGGACCAGGGTTTCGGCTTCATCATTGGAGACGATGGCAACCGTTACACCTTCAGCCGCGAGAACCTGCGCCGGGAAAGCGCCATGCCCAGGGGCACCGTCGTCGAGTTCCAGCCGGGCGGCGGTCAGGCGCGCGATGTCTTTTCGATTGGTGTCCGGACCGCCATCGAGGCGCCGCACGTTGACGCCGGAACCAACACCGCACCGATTGAAGCTGGCAACGCACCCGCAGCTTCCGCTGTCCATGCGCCGCATTTCGGCCGCTCGTCCGGACCAGTCGAGCCCACCGGCCTCTGGGACTATTTCTGGCGCGGCGTGACGCAGAACTATTTCAATTTCGCCGGCCGGGCCCGCCGCAAGGAATATTGGGGCTATTTCCTGTTCTGGGTGGTCTCGCTGCTGATCATCGGCGGCATCGGTCTTTTCGCCGACAGCGAAATGGGCAATTTCGACAGCAGCGTATCGGCGGCGGTAACCGTTGGCCTTTGCGTCACCTTCGTGCTGGCGACCCTGCTGCCAAGCCTCGGCATGACCGTTCGCCGCATCCATGACATCGGCCTGTCGGGCTGGCTCTATCTGGTGGTGCTCATCCCGACCATCGGCAGCCTGATCATCCTGGTCTTCGCGCTGATCCCGACGCAGGCACGGGAAAACCAGTGGGGGCCGGTGCCGGCAGGCGTCAGGGTTTAGGGACGATAGCCTTCAAGGCGTCGTCCGAAAGCCGGAGAAAGACCTTCTGGCCGTGGCGTTCGGCGCCGAGCCTCGCGTAGAAACGCAGCGCGCCCTCGTTCCAGTCTTCGGAGGTCAGGTCGATGCGACCGATGCCGTGGCTAAGGCAATGATCGGCGAGAAAGCCGATCAACGCCCGGCCGACGCTGGCGTTGCGGATGTTGTCGCGCACGAACAGGTCCTTGAGGAACAGCAGCCGCTCAAGATCGATACCCGGATGCGCGATTGCCACCGACGCCAGGCCGCTGACCTCGCCGTCGACGAAGGCGAGCGCGAAATGCGGATAGGCCGGACTTTCCTCGCCAAGCCATTTGCGTGCGGCAGACAGGGCCCGGTCGGCATCGAGGCGCGGCTGCCGGTAATGCTCCGCCATCTCGCACAGTATGGCCGCCAGTGCCGCCGCGTCCTCGATCGTCGCCCAGCGGACGTCGACCGCCATGCGGATCAGCCGAGGAACCTGGCGATGATCGCGTCGCCCATCTCGACGGTGCCGACCTCGGTCATGCCGGGGGAGAAAATGTCCTTGGTG
Organism: Mesorhizobium sp. M0051; assembly: GCF_040323235.1. NCBI lineage: Bacteria > Pseudomonadati > Pseudomonadota > Alphaproteobacteria > Hyphomicrobiales > Phyllobacteriaceae > Mesorhizobium > Mesorhizobium sp. M0051. The sequence continues at coordinate 15,173 of NZ_JAMYUT010000011.1, read as the reverse complement.
CGCAAGCCTGCGTCGAGCACGGCGGCGATCGCGCTTTCGACACGGTCGGCTTCAGCAACCATGCCGAAGGAATAGCGCAGGCACATGGCGAAGGAGGCGATCATGGCGATCGGGTTGGCAATGCCCTTGCCGGCAATATCCGGCGCCGAGCCGTGCACCGGCTCGTACAGCGCCTTGCGCTTCTTGGTCTTCACGTCGGGCGCGCCGAGCGAGGCCGACGGCAGCATGCCGATCGAGCCGGTCAGCATCGCGGCGATGTCGGACAGCATGTCGCCGAACAGATTGTCGGTGACGATGACGTCGAACTGCTTTGGCCAGCGCACCAGCTGCATGCCGCCGGCATCGGCCAGCATGTGGTCGAGCTTGACGTCTGAATAGCGCGCCTTGTGCGTTTGGGTGACGACCTCGTTCCACAACACGCCGGACTTCATCACATTGCGCTTTTCCATCGAGGTGACATGGTTCTTGCGGGTGCGTGCCAGCTCGAAGGCGACGCCCGAAATGCGCTCGATCTCGAACGTGTCGTAGACCTGCGTGTCGATGCCGCGCTTCTGGCCATTGCCGAGATCGATGATCTGCTTCGGCTCGCCGAAATAGACGCCGCCGGTCAGCTCGCGCACGATTAGGATGTCGAGACCCTCGACCACCTCCTGCTTGAGCGACGAGGACGCCGCCAGCGCCGGATAGCAGATGGCCGGGCGCAGGTTGGCGAACAGTTCCATGTCCTTGCGCAGGCGCAGCAGGCCGGCTTCGGGGCGCACCTCGTAGGGCACCGCATCCCATTTCGGACCGCCGACGGCGCCGAACAGCACCGCATCCGCCGCCATCGCCTTTTCCATGTCGGCATCGGAGATCGCCGCGCCATGCGCATCATAGGCACAGCCGCCGACCAGACCTTCGTCAGTGGAGAAATCGCTGCCAAGCTTGTCGTTCATGACAGCAATCAGTTTCTTGACCTCGGCCATGGCCTCTGGACCGATGCCGTCGCCGGCGAGCAGGAAAAGATGCTTCGTTGCCATGGAGAACCGTCCCAGAAAGAATGCGTTGCGATTTGCGGCCTTGCTAAACGCCAAGCGCTTGGCGCGCAAGCCCGCGCGCCATAACCATGATCACTGGTGCGAGAGAATGTTGACCAGCCGGCCGAACGGATCGCGCACGTAGAAGCGCCGTACGCCCCAAGGCTCGTCGGCCGGCCCGTATTCGATGGCGAAGCCGGCGGCACTCATGGCATCGAGCGCCGCATCGACATCGTCGACCTCGATCGAGAGATCCGGCACCGGCGTACCGGAGCCGCCTTGCGCCATGAAACTGACCTGCACCTGCATCTCTTGATCGGAACCGTAGGTCGCGATCCAGCCAAGATCCATCAGCACATCGAGGCCGAGCACGTCCTGGTAGAAGGGCTGTGCCGCAGCGATATCAGGTGTCTCGATGTTGGCAACGATACGCCGGACTTTCATCTGCCCGCCTTTCACGCCGTGCGCCGCAGCGCCGTCACCTCGATCTCGATCTTCATTTCCGGTCTGTTGAGCTGGCAGACGATCATCGTCGCCGCCGGCCTGATGTCGCCGAACGTCTCGCCGAGGATCGGGAAGACGACATCCACGAAGGCCTGGTCGGTGATGTAGTAATGCGCCCGCACCACATCGGCCATCTCGAAGCCGCCGTCCTGGAGAGCCTTGCCGATCGTCGCCAGGCAATTGCGCGTCTGCGCTTCCACCGTCTCCGGCATCGTCATTGTCGCATAGTCGTAACCGGTCGTCCCCGACACGAAACACCAGTCGCCCTGCACCACCGCGCGCGAATAGCCGGCGGTCTTTTCGAACGGCGAGCCGGTGGAGATCAGTTTTCGCATGGGAGGTCTCCTTGCAGGTCAGTGCGGCCATTCTGCAGGCAAGATGCCGGTTCGGCCATGGGCCAACGCAGAGGGATCGGCGGTGCAAACTCGATGCCGGCGGGGCAGCACCCCCCTCTGGCCTGCCGGCCATCTCCCCCGCAAGGAGGGAGATTGGCAGCTTTGACGAACCGCCATTCTTGCAACGTTGAAAGATTTGCGAAAGTCGTGGTGACGGCCGATCTCCCCCCTTGCGGGGGAGATGCCCGGCAGGGCAGAGGGGGGTGTGAAGGATCGCGGCGTAACAATCTTCAGTTCACCACCGACAAATGCCTAATTCGCCGAGCCCAGCGCCTTGTCCAGCGCCTCCTTGACATCGGCCGGCCATGTCGCCACTGCCGGCCAGGCGTTCGGCTCGCCATTGTCGCCGCGGCGGGCGAAGTAGAGCTTGTGCTTGGCCGGGTCGACCGCCATGAAACCGTCATTGCCGCCGCAGTTATGCGGCACACAGCCGCTGGCGTAGAAGGCGCCCGACGCTGTCTTTTCCGTGCCGCCGCCGACCAGCAGGCTGGTCGCCATGTCGGGCATGTCCTTGCCCAGCAGCTTTTCAGCTTCCTTGTAGACAGCCTCGTTGTGGAAGGCGTCGATGATGTTCTGGTACTTTTCCGGATCGATGTCCTTCCAGTCCGTGCCGGGTTCCGGCATGTAGCTCAGATTGCCTGAAATCGTCAGCCCGTCGGTCGGCGACCATTGCAAAGCCGGCTTCTGGTCGCCTGGCAACAGATAGGGTACGAAATAGATGGCGTTGTCCGACACCGCCGATGGCGGCGCGCCGCAGTCGTCCTGCTCGACCGTGGTGCTCTGGATGGTGCCGCCTTCCGGCTTCCAGACGATCACTGTCGCCGGCCCGCATTGATTGCCGCCATCGCCGACATCGAACAGCGCCACCTTGACGCCGCCGACCTCGACTATTTTGTCGAAGAAGACATCATAATTGGTGGCCAGCTGCTTGCCGTCATAGGCAAGCACCTTCTCACCGTCCTGTTCCGGTTGGGTGATGGTCAGCTGGCCGCCCTCGAATGGCACAGGCGCTTGGCTGTCGTCGTCGGAAGCGTCGGCGGCATCTGTCCCCTGGTTGGTGGCAGGCCTTTCGGCCGCCGGCGCTGGCGCGGCGGGCGTCTGCGTCTGGGCGTGGCCGACGGCAGTCAGCAAAACAAACGCCAGCCCGCAGGTGCCGGCAAGAAGCGAACGAGTCATGACCGTCCCTCCACTCAGTCGCAACGAACCCGCCTATCCGCCCGGAGCGTACCGCTCAGGCCCACGGACGCTGTTCGGCGTTCTTCTTCTCGAACGAAGCGATGGCGCCGGCCTTCTCCATGGTCAGGCCGATGTCGTCGAGCCCGTTGAGCAGGCAGTGCCGCTTGAAGTCGTCGAGGTCGAAGGTGACCACGCCACCATCTGGCCCGCGGATTTCCTTGGCCTCGAGATCGACCGACACCGTGGCGTTGGAACCGCGTGACGCGTCGTCCATCAGCTTCTCGAGATCCTCGGGGCTGACGGTGATCGGCAGAATGCCGTTCTTGAAGCAGTTGTTGTAGAAAATGTCGGCGAACGAGGTCGAGATGACGCAGCGAATGCCGAAATCGAGCAGCGCCCACGGTGCATGCTCTCTGCTCGAGCCGCAGCCGAAATTGTCGCCGGCGACCAGAATCTGCGCCTTGCGGTAGGCCGGCTTGTTGAGCACGAAATCCGGATTTTCCGAACCGTCGTCCTTGTAGCGCATTTCGGCGAAAAGGCCGGTGCCGAGCCCGGTGCGCTTGATCGTCTTCAGATAATCCTTGGGGATGATCATGTCGGTGTCGACATTGACGATCGGCATCGGAGCCGCGACGCCGGTGAGCTTGGTGAATTTTTCCATGGCTTTTGCCCGTGTTTTCGTTGCGGGGGAATTTGCTGACGCCGGTTTACACAATGCCGGCGGCAAATAAAAGGCAGCTGTTTGTGCGCGGTGGCGCAAGCCATGATGGATGTCACCCGAAAGTAGCTCCGGTTTCCGGCCACAAAGGATCACCTGACTTGCAACAGCCTGAGATGGGAAGGATCGCTGCGGAACAGGTTCCGTTCCGCAGCGCCGCCGCTCAAATCACATTCAATTCCCGAAACGCCCGCCCTTCCGCGACCCGGCCATACCCAAACGCCGAACAGTCCACCGTGCGATACCCCCCATGCACGATCAGTTCGGCCAGCGCCTTGCCGACCGCCGGCGCCTGCTGCAGGCCGTGGCCGGAGAACCCGTTGGCAAAGATAAAATTGCCGACTTGAGGATGTGGGCCGATCACCGCGTTCTGGTCGAGTGTGTTGTAGTCGTAGTGGCCGGCCCAGGCGCGCGTCGGCTTGATCGCCTCGAAGGCCGGAATGCGGGTCGCCAACACCGGCCAGATCACCTCTTCGAACAGCGGCCAATCAACCTCGAAATCCCCAGGGGCGGCCGGGCCATCGCCCTCTTCCGGTTCGGCACCGCCGGTGAGATAGACCGAACCTTCCGGGCGCACATAGATGCCGGACGGGTCGACCAGCAGCGGCATGTCGGTGTATTTCTCGCGCGCCTCGAAAACGAAGACATTGCGTTTGCGCGGCTCTACCGGCAGCGCCAGGCCGGCCATGCCGGCCACCTTGCCGGCGTTCGGCCCAGCGGCGTTGACGACGATGCCGGCCTCCAGCACCTCACCATTGTCGAGCCTGACGCTGGTGACGCGGTTGCCGTCGCGCGCAATATCGGTGACATCAGCGGTGATGAAATCGATCTTCTTCTCGCGCAGCGCCTTGCGGAACAGCATCAGCATCGCATGCGCGTCGAACCAGCCCTCGCCTGTCCGGCCATAGGCACCGGCGGTGATGCCTTCGGCCGATAGCCACGGGAAGCGGCGCACGAGCCTGTCGGCGTCCTCGAGAACGATGTCGGCGCCCTCGGCCATCTGCGCCTCGTGATTGGCCTTCAGGATCGGCAGCCCGTCCTCGCCGGCAAGGATGAGATAGCCACCCTCGCGAAAGCCGATATCGGCATCCGCGCCGAACTCTTCCTTCAGCCGCCGGAACAGGTTCAGCGTGAACTGCGACAGCCGGATGTTTTCCGGGATCGAGAATTGTTGGCGGATCGAGGCCATGGACAGCGTCGTTGCCGCGTGGGCGAACTGCGGATCGCGCTCGATCAAGGCGATCGAGCCGGAAAACCCTTCCTCGCGCAGATAATAGGCGACCGAGGATCCGACGATGGCCCCGCCGATGATGACGATGTCGTAGCGCACTTTTTTCTCCGATCCTTTGCCCGCGTCCTCACGCGACCGGCAAAATGATCTCGAAGCGCGTGCCGCGCTCGGAGTCAACCAGCGCGATCATACCATCATGCGCTTTCAGGAGGGCCAGCACGATGCCGAGGCCCATGCCGGTGCCGCCCGATTCGCGCCTTGTGGTGAAGAACGGCTCGAAGATGCGCGCCCGGTTGGCGGGCGAAATGCCGGCACCGTTGTCGCTGACCAGGATGCGCGCCTTGCCACCGGCGCTCATCGCGGCAATCGAAACCTGCGTCGCGCCGTGCCTAGCCGAATTGTCGATGAGATTGGCAAGCACGATTGCCGCGTTCTCCGCCGATATGCGCAAGACCAGATCGCCGCCGGCCTCGACGTGAACAGCCAGCCTGTTGTCCACCGGGAGCAGCGCCCGTGCCGCGCCGATCGAGGTGCTTTCGCCGCTCGGCGCCAGGTTTTCGGCGCGCGCCAGGTCGAGCAGGCGCCGTACCAGCAGATTGAGCCGCCCGGCATCGGTGACAATATTGTTGGAGAAGCGCCGACGCTCCGTATCGTCCATCGCGCTTCCTGAATCGCGCAGCAATTCGGCCGCGCCCTGGATCGCCGTCAGTGGCGATTTGAGTTCGTGCGAGACATGGGTGGCAAACGTCTGGATGGAATCCGAGCGCGCCTGCAGTTTTTCGGCCATGTCGAGGAAGGCGGCGGAAAGCTCGGCCATCTCGTATGTGCCGTGGTGGTCGAGCGGCCGGATCGCCGCTCGGTCGCCGGCGGCGATGCGCTCGGTGCGATCGATCAGCGCATAGATCGGCCGGCTGACGGTGCGCAGGAAGACCAGGCCGATGAGCAGCGTGCCGCCGAGAATGGCGATCGCCGCCAACGTCACTTTGCCGCGCTCGCCATAGAGATGTTTCATGATGTTGTTGGGCGTCCGCGACACATAGACCACGCCAGCGACTTGGCCATCGACGGCCACCGGCAAGGCGACGAAGACACGCACCTTGGTGCCGCGGCTGACCGAATAGAGCGGTGGCGCCGGCTGGTCGGGGATGCGCAGCCTGAGCGCGCTGGCATAGCGGCCGGCGAGTGCCTCGCGCACCTCCTCGACCGCGCCAAGCGACTGGCCGATCTCGCCGCGCCCGGCGATGACGACGCCTGTGGGATCGAGCAATCGGAAACCGGCCAGCGTGGTTTTCTGTGTGGCGTCGAGGATACCGGACAGGCGCTTTCCGATCGCGGCGAAGGCGGGATCGGCGGTGCCTGGCATGGCCACTGGCCGGGTCGGAAGCACATAATCCGAAGCGAGATCGAGACGCGGTTCGATCGGCCTGTACAGCGGGTCCGGATTGACGCTTCGGCTCGCGCCTGCGTTTGCCTGCGGCATCGGTGCGCCGAGTTTGTGCGGGGCAATGCCGGCATCGCGCACGTCCTGCGCATAGATGGCGGCGATGGCCGCCCCTTGCGCGATCAGCTCCGCCTCGGTCTGGCGGATCAGCTGGTTCTCGTAGAGGCGGAAGAAGAACAGGCCGACCAGTGGCAAGGCCATCACCAGGATCAGGATGGCGACGACGACCGTGGCGAGGCGAGGCCGCCATTTGCGGCCGATCCATTTTCGCGAAGTCGTCAGCCGCATCGGCCGAGCCGGAAGCCGACGCCATGCACGGTCTCGATGGCATCCAGGCAACCCACTTCTGCCAGCTTGGCGCGGATGTTTCGGATATGGCTGTCGACGGTGCGGCCGGCGACATGGATGTTGGCGGCATAGGCACTTGCCATCACCGCGTCGCGGTCGAGCACATGCGTCGGCCGCGCCAAAAACCCCTTCAGGATCGAGAACTCTATCCCCGTCAGGGCAAGCGGCTTGCCGTCGAAGCTGGCGGCATGGCTGGCCGGTGCCAAAGCAAGTTTGCCGTGCACGAACTGCCGGTCGTCCACCGGTTCGGGCGGCGCCGGGCGGGCGCGCCGCAGGATGACGTTGACCCGGGCCACCAGCTCGCGCGGGCTGAACGGTTTCGTCACATAGTCGTCGCCGCCCATTTCGAGGCCCAATATGCGATCGATCTCTTCGTCACGCGCCGACAGGAACAGCACCGGCACATCGGATGTGTGCCGCAGCCGCCGGCAGACCTCCAGCCCATCCATCTCCGGCATGCCAATGTCGAGCACGACGAGGTCGGGTGCCTTCCGCCCGATCGCTTGCAGGGCGGCGGCGCCGTCGGCCACTCCTTGCGTTTTCATGCCGGCCTTCTCCAGCGCAAAGCAGATCACTTCGCGGATATGCGGATCGTCGTCGGCGACGAGGATGTGATGCGGCATCGATCAGCGGCCCGGCAAATGGGATTCGATATGGTCAGGAACCACGAACGGGTCCTTGGTGTCGAGAGTGCGCAGCAGCCGCCAGTCGAGGGAACGCCCCTGGCCGGTCATTTCGAAGGAATGGCGACATTGTAATTGGCAATCAGCGCGGCGAAATTGATGAAACAGCCGGCATAGAGCGCCAGAGATAACGTCGGAAGATTGGCCGACAGCAGCCATTCGTTGGATTTCCCAGCGCGATGCCGGCGGCAAGCAGGAAGGCGAACAGGAAAACCGTGATCCCGGCAGGTTGGCCATAAAAGAGAAATTCCGCAAGTGCTGGCAGCAGCACGGCAACGCCGAAGCGGCTGCAACAGCTCGGCACGGCTGTGAACGACGAGGTCATCACCTGGCTTCCCTGATGGCTTCGGGCCGGATTGACGCCGGGCGCTTGCGGCCAAAGGGAATGAGGATCGCCAAAGAGTTTGCGCACGGCGGATCGGCCAGCCACCAGCCTTCACTGCGCAGCCGATAAGGCAGGGACCAACAGGGTTTTTCTCGCTTTTGCATGCCCCCCGGTCTCGCAGGTCGGCGAGGTAACGGTGCGGCGGATGCGAGGAGGTTTCCCGCAAGCTTGTGCAGTTTTCGTGCAGGGCTGGGGCAACCACTTCGAACTGGAATTTGCCCACCCTCCAGAGGTTGGTGCAGCCCCTCATCTGCCTGCCGGCATCTTCTCCCCGTAAACGACGGCCTCCGGGAACTTCTCAGCTTTCTGAAGTTCGAGCGTCTGCCGCAACAGCATGTCGTCGGCCTTCGCGCGAGACAGCCAAGCGAGGCGATGTCAGGCGGTCACCAGGGACAACAGAATGGCCGATAAGCGGCACACAACCTTGCCATCACATCCTCCTCGTGAAGAACACACCTAGTGCGGTGCCGCGCCGCGCCGCTCGAGCGCGGTCTTGCGGATGATTTCCGCGATCTCCGGGCTGCTGCTGCACAGCATCTGGAAATCCGCCGAGTGCAGCGACAGGAGCGAGACCACCGTTGCGGCGCTGACGGTCGCCGAGCGCGGTTCGCCGCTGATCAGCGCCATCTCGCCGAAGAAGGCGCCAGGGCCAAGCTCCACCGGGTTCGGCGTCGCGACGCTGACGCGCCCCTCCACGACGAAGAACATCTGGTCACCGGTCTCGCCATTGCGGCAGATCACGGCGCCCGCCGGCATGACGCGAGGTCTTAACGCGCGCACGATCTCGACTAGCGCGGCCGGGCCGAGCTTCTGAAACAACGGCACGGCGGCGACCAATTGCCAATTGCGAACGAAATCCTCGCGACGCACTTCTTGATAAAAGCCGGTGGCAAGAATGCCAGCCCAGAGCGCGAAGATGCCGATGCCACTCATCATGACCATGCCGGCCAGGACGCGGCCGGCGAAGCTTTGCGGAATAGCGTCGCCATAGCCGGTGGTGGACAGCGTGACCACCGCCCACCACATTGCCTGGGGGATGCTGCCGAACTTTTCCGGTTGGGCGCCGCGCTCGATGACATAGGCCGCCAGCGCGACACCGAACAGAACGACGCCGAAGAGCGTCGTGACGCCGATCAGGTTGCGCGCTTCGTTGGTCAGGATCCTGCCCAGCAGCGGGAAGAAAGTCGAGTCGCGCAGAGGTTTCAGCAGCCAGACAGCACAGTAGAGGCTCCGGTCGGGCATGCCGACGAGTAGAAAGGCGGCAAGCGGAACCAAAACCGCGAGCACATCAATTGCGATTGCCGGCGTCCTGTCCCGAACGTCTCCCGCGCGGCGCTTGAGCAGCGTCTCGGCCAGTTGCAGGAGATAGACGCCCCAGATGACCGCGAGGACCGCAGCCAGAGCCAGTCTGCTTCGTCCGGACATGTCCGGTGTCGTGAGCGTAGCCACCGCCACAAGCCCAATCGCAGCCAGCAGCGCGTTGAGCGGCGCGTAAATTCTTAAGAAAGGCAGTACCGACATTCTATGCTCACGAGCGGTTACCAGCCTCCAAACTAGGATGTCTTCAAGGCAAGCGCAAAGGTGCCGCCGTCGCGGCGACGTGCATTATCAACGGCAAACTCAGATATCCCGGATTGCTTCGTGACCGGAAGTGAACAGCAAGCCACAACCGACGAGAATGACCCAATCCGGACATTGCAATGGGTCCGACGGAAAAACTGAAATATCGGGCCGTCGTTTTCACTCGAGCCCGATCCACACAAAGCCGTCCTGCTTTCGGCAAGGATATACGATCAACTTTGCGCGGTTCTTCGAAATGTCACCCAAATATTCAAGTCCCGCCCTGGTACCGTCGTGCTCCAACTTGGCCCACTGCCTGATTTCGCCGGTAAGCAGGTCGAAACAACTCTGATGCCAGCGGCAGACCAGGCCAAGATCTGCGGTGATCGTGCTCCCCGTGTGTGGGAGCTGCAGCGCCTCGACCTGAGCGGAACTTCGGCGTTCGTAGAGCGGCAGATGAAGATGCGGGCAAGCATTGTTGAAGGCGCAATAGTTGTCGGATCCGCGAACGACAACTATATCGTAATCTTCAAAATCGAGAATCCGACGTTCGTAGGGCTGAAGCTCGTCTTCGGAAAAAGCACGAACCCACCTCCTGCCGCCGTGGCGGATGGTTTCGCGAAGCCCCTTGGAATTCAGCTCGGCGTCAATTTCGGGCTTCAGCCTGACGATTTCGAACAGGCTTGTGCGCTCGGCGGTACCGCGAAGGCGCACCCTGACGAAGTCGCCGATTTCCACCTTTTCGGCGATCTGGTCGCGAAGGGCCTCGGATATTAGCAAGCGCGTACCGGCATCTTTATTGGCGGACTCGACCCGGCTGGCCAGATTTACAACGTCGCCGATGGCCGTGAGACGTTCGTGTCCAGCAAAACCCAATGTGCCGATGACGGCTTCGCCATAGTTGAGGCCGATACGAATATCGAAATCGATGCCATACATCGAGGCAAAGAACGGCTTCAGACGATCGACTGTGGCGAGGGTCTGAAGTGCGGCGTTCACGGCGCGGAGCGGAGCGTCTGGCTGGTCGTCGATACCGAATATTGCCATGAGCCCATCGCCGATCAGTTTGTCGATGAAACCGCCATTCTGCTCGATGATGTCGCCGACCTGGGCGAAGTAGCGATTGAGCAGATACATCACGTCGTAGGGGGAAAGCCGCTCCGACAGCGCTGTGAAATCTACAATGTCGCTGAAGAAGACCGCAACACGCCTTGCTTCACCGCAACGCGTCGCGGCAGAAGCACCAAGCTGGCTGGTGATCATCATGTCGGTTTCGTCTAGCACGAGGCGTCGGACGCGAAGCTCGCCTTCCGGCCGGAGCTGACAGGCCAGCCGAACTTCATCGGCCAATCTCAACCGGTTCGCCATCTGGGTTTCGTCGGGATTGCGGTCCGGGCAAGCCTCAATGCCGTCGAGAACCCAAACGCGGCATGTCGAGCATTTCGCCCTGCCGCCGCATGCGTGGGCAAATGGCACGCCCGATCTGAGAGCCGCCTCAAGCAAGGTCTCACCTGCGGCCACGTCGAAATCCACTCTGTCGGGTAAAGCGGTTGCTTTGGTCATATCACCGAACACCGGTCCGTCGCGTTAACTGGCTGTCAGTGTAGCACCAATCGGCTCGGGCGGTGGAATCGTGCAAAATTCGGGCACCGACGAAGCCGAAATGGTTTCGTTGCGAGGACCGGACCGTAAGCCGTTGCAGCGGCAGCGACCGCTTGCCGAGCGGACAACGAGGGTTCATCACGGCGGACCGTGTGGCGGGGAACGGCCCGATCCTGGCCGGGCGGTGCCTGAAGCCTTCGGATGAAGGGCAAAGTCGATGAGTTCGCGGATAACTAGGCGATCTGCGGTTTTCTGCTAATACAAATTGAAAATTGCGCCGTCATGTTTCACAACAGGTCGGTACAGCCAGGGGGTTCCGAAGCCTGCGGGTTTGTCACGGTCCTCAAGGCGAGAATTCGAAAAGACGTTCAATAATGACCCAGCACGCAGAAAATGCTCGAATTCTCATGTACAGCCACGACACGTTCGGGCTTGGCCACTTGCAGCGCTGCCGGACGATCGCGCATTCGCTGGTCGAGGATTTCCGGGGACTTCAGGTGCTTATCATTTCGGGTGCGCCTATCGCGGGCGCCTTCGACTACCGCGCCCGTGTCGACTTCGTGAAGATCCCCAGCGTCATCAAATTGCGCAACGGCGAGTACACCTCGCTGGAAAAGGATATCGATCTGCATGAGACGCTAAGGATGCGCCAGTCGATCATCCGCCACACAGCCGAGACCTTCCGGCCGGATATCTTCATCGTCGACAAGGAACCGCTCGGCCTGCGCGGTGAGATTGAGGACACGCTGTCCTACCTCAAGACGCGGGGAACCACGCTGGTGCTTGGCCTGCGCGAGGTGATGGATGCGCCGCATCTGCTCGAAGCCGAGTGGGCACGCAGGGATGTGATGCGCAAGATAGGCCTGTTCTACGACAAGATCTGGGCCTATGGTCCGCCTGATTTCTACGATCCGTTGACCGGCTTGGATGTGCCGCCGGTTGTCAGGGCAAAGATGAGATTCGTCGGTTTCCTGCAACGGAGCCTGCAGCGGAACGAGTTGCCCGGCCACCGGCCCGAGGGCGATTATATCCTCGTTACCACCGGTGGCGGAGGCGACGGCGCCGAACTGATCCACGACGTCATCGATGCCTATCAGCAGGATCCGCAATTGCAACATAGGGCGCTGATCGTCCTTGGACCTTACATGCCGGCGCGCAAGCGCAACAAGCTGATCAAGAAGGGGTCCAAGATCCCCTACATCAAGATCATCGAGTTCGACAACCGCATGGAAGACCTGATTGCCGGCGCCAAGGCGGTTGTGGCGATGGGCGGTTACAACACCTATTGCGAGATACTATCTTTCGACAAGCCGGCGCTGATCGTGCCGCGCGTCGAGCCCCGCGAGGAACAACTGATCCGCGCTCGGCGCGCAGCCGAACTCGGCCTCATCGAGATGTTTTTGCCGGAAGAAGCCAAGGATTCCCAGCGGTTTGCCGATGCACTGGTGGCACTGCCGGACTGGCCCCGCCCATCACAGAGCAATCCGCATCTGACGCTGGAAGGGCTGCCTCATATTTCCGAAATCGTCGCGGAACTGCTCGACCGGCGGCCCGGCCATCGCCTGTCGGTCATTGAAGGAATGAACTGACTTGCGACATCGCAAGATTGTCGTGGTTCTGAAGGGCTATCCGCGCGTCTCGGAAACCTTTATCGCGCAGGAACTGCTCGGTCTGGAGCGCGCGGGGTTCGAGCTGATACTCGTCGCGCTCAGGCGGCCGACCGATGCAAAACGCCACCCCGTGCATGACGAGATCAAAGCGGCCGTCCACTATCTGCCGGAATATCTGCATGAAGAGCCGCTTCGCGTGCTTCGCTCGCTGTTTGCTTGTTTGCTGCGGCCGGGCTTCTGGCGCGCGCTCGGATCGCTGGCTGCCGATATCCCCCGCGACTTTACCCGCAATCGCGCGCGCCGTTTCGGGCAGGCGCTCGTGCTGGCGGCCGAATGGCCGAAAGACGCGGGATGGTTGCATGCGCATTTCGTGCACACGCCGGCATCGGTAACGCGCTATGCCAGCGAGCTTCTTAGCCTGCCCTGGAGCTGCTCGGCCCATGCCAAGGACATCTGGACTTCGGCGGACTGGGATTTGGCCGGCAAGCTTTCCTCGGCGCGCTGGACGGTCACTTGCACGAAGACCGGCTTCGACCGTCTGACGGAACTCGCTAACGGCAACTCGTCCGTGCATCTGAGCTACCATGGGCTCGACCTCGATCGTTTCGGCTGTTTTGGCGAGGCGCGAAAGCATCATGACGGCTCGGCGCTGGACGAACCGGTTATCCTTCTGAGTGTCGGGCGCGCCGTTGAAAAGAAAGGCTACGATACCTTGCTGGAGGCTCTTGCCCTCTTGCCTGGCGATTTGGCGTGGCGTTTCGAGCATATCGGCGACGGCGAGGAACTGGAACGGCTCAAGGTACTGGCGCAAAAGCTGGGACTGAGTGGTCGCGTCTCTTGGAAAGGCGCGCTCGCGCAGGAGGAGGTGCTTGAGCACTACCGCTGCGCCGACATCTTCGCCCTGGCCTGCAGGATCACCGCTAATGGCGACCGGGACGGTCTGCCGAATGTTCTGATGGAGGCGGCTAGCCAGCGGCTTGCCTGCGTGTCGACCAATATTTCCGGCGTGCCGGAGATTTTATCGCCGGATGAAACCGGGCTGCTGGTTCCGACGGAAAATCCAATTGCCCTGGCACAGGCGCTGGAGCGCCTGATCCGCGATCCCGTGCTGCGCACCCGCCTCGGCGACGCAGCAGAGCGGCGCGTGCGCGGCAACTTCGATCATCTGGCAAGCATTGGACAGCTCAAGGAACTGTTCGAGCGCGAGTGGCGGGCCGCCGATTGAACCGGCTGCGCGCCTTCCTTTACGTCCAGCACCTGCTCGGTATCGGTCATCTCGCGCGCTCTAGCCGCGTCGCGGCGGCTCTGGTCGACGACGGGTTTGACGTAACCGTTGTGACCGGCGGAGCGCCGGTCACGGGGTTTCCGGGACTCGGGGTAAAATCTGTAACCTTGCCACCTGTCACCTCCGGTGATGAAGGATTTTCCGGACTTGTCGATTTGCACGGCAAACCCATCGACGATGATTTCAGGAAACGGCGTTCAGAGATGCTGCTGCAGGCATTCCGGGATTGCAGGCCGGATATCGTCGTTATCGAGGCGTTTCCATTTGGACGCCGTCAGATGCGTTTCGAACTCTTGCCGCTGCTCGAGGCCATCGACGCGGCGTCGCCCAGACCGCTGCTGGCGACGTCCGTGCGTGATATCCTTCAGGAGCGCGTCAAGCCCGGCCGAAACGAGGAAACGGTCGATCTCATCAACGGGCATTTCGACCTTGTTATGGTCCATGGCGACCCGGCTTTCGCAACCATCGACAAGACATTTCCACTGGCTGGGGCGATCAGGGCCGAAGTCGCCTATACAGGGCTCGTTGCCGCGCCGCCATCGCCCGTGGGCTCCGAGCGCTTCGACGTTCTGGTGTCGGTTGGCGGCGGGGCTGCCGGAAAGAGCCTTGTCGGCTCCACCGTCGCAGCGGCGCGGAACGCCAACAACGGTTGGAAATGGTGTTTGATCACCGGCCCAAACCTGCCGAAAGACGAGTTTGACGCGATCGCAGGCGATGCCACGCCGGGCCTGTCCATCTTCCGGTTCCGCGAGGATTTCGCCAGCCTGCTGACCGGCGCCCGCCTGTCGGTGTCGCAGGCGGGTTACAACACGGTCTGCGATGTCCTGCGCGCGGGTTGTCGCTCCCTGCTCGTTCCATTTGCAGCCGGCGGTGAAACCGAACAAAACGTTCGCGCCCTGATGCTCGAAGAACTCGGTCTTGCAACGGTGCTGATGGAAAAGGACCTAACGCCTGAAGGTTTGACGCAAGCGATCGAACAGGCCCTTGTGGCACCTACGCCATCCGCGCATCGTCTCGATCTAGAAGGCGCGCGTCACTCGGCGCAAATCCTGCGCGAGCGGTATCGAACATGGTCCCTAGAAATGCGGCCCGGTTTCGGAAAAGCTCATGATCAACCGGACCCTGGAAACTAGTCTAGTTTCCGTCCACAAACGGCAAATAATTGATTTTGTTGAGTGAATCGTAGCTTTGCATGAGCAAGGCCCGGCGGTTTCAGGTA